>SKGV01000145.1 GCA_007117275.1 Methylophaga sp. | reverse complement strand
CGCACTGGCACTCGGTTCTGCAATGGCTTTGCCAATCGACGTAATGCTGCAGTGTTTGAGATCATTTCGAGGTCTGCCGCATCGATGCCGACTGGTTCGAATCCGTCATGATGTGCGTTGGTTCAATGATTCAAAAGCCACCAATGTGGGTGCCTGTATCGCAGCAATTAAAGGTTTGGCGGAAGATAAAAATGTAGTGCTGATTGCTGGAGGTATGGCCAAAGATCAGGATTTCAACCAACTAAGCGAGGTGTTTGGTCAAAGCCTGAGGGGCTTAGTGTTACTTGGAATCGATGCGCCCAAAATTGCTGCGGTGACATCCAAGTCAATTCCCATTCAAAAGGCCATTAACATGCAGGACGCGGTGGAAAAAGCCGCGGCGCTGGCTTGCACGGGTGATGTTGTGTTGCTATCGCCAGCATGTTCGAGTTTTGACATGTTCAAGGGGTACGAGGATCGAGGACGACAATTTGAGCAAGCAGTGATGGGACTGACACTATGAGCGAGTCAAGCGTACAGTTTGATCGAAAAATTCTCATCGCGACACTCAGTCTGCTGTGCTTGGGTCTTGTTATGGTGGCATCAGCCTCGGTTACGATCGCCAGCAGCGACACCGGTCAGCCACTTTACTTCTTTATTCGGCAGTTGGTGTTTGCATTGCTCGGTATTGTGGCGGCCTGGGTCGTCATATCCATCCGCTTGTCTGTTTGGCAGCGATTAGCACCTCAATTATTGATGGCAGGTGTCTTTTTATTGGTATTGATCTTAATCCCGGGTGTCGGGCGTGAGGTGAATGGTAGCGTTCGATGGCTGCCCCTCGGGCCTGTGAATGTGCAAGTTGCTGAACTGATTAAATTGTTTGCAGTGCTTTATATTGCCGATTATCTGCAACGACACCATGGGCAACTACATAACTCGTTTTTCAAAGTCATGGCACCGTTGATGTTGTTGGGCGTTGCCGCTGTTTTATTGTTAATGCAGCCCGACATGGGCTCAATCGTGGTGATCATGGCCACGGTATTAGTAATGTTGTTTTTGGGTGGTGCACGGCTGGATGTTTTTGGCGCCTTGATCACCGTGTTTGCAGGCTTGTTTGCCTTGTTGGTGTGGGTGGCGCCATATAGATTACAGCGTCTGCAAAGCTTTATGGATCCGTGGGCAGACCCATTTGGCAGTGGCTTTCAGTTAACTCAGGCCTTGATTGCATTTGGTCGCGGTGACTGGTTTGGTGTGGGGCTTGGCAGCAGCATGCAAAAGTTGTTTTATCTACCCGAGGCACATACCGATTTCCTCTACTCCATCGTCGCTGAAGAGCTCGGCCTGTTGGGTGCATCCGCAGTGTTAATTTTGTTCTGTATTTTGATTTGGCGAGCACTGGCGATTGGTCGAGCGGCCGAGTTAAATGGTCAAATATTTGCTGCACAAGTAGCCTATGGCATTAGTATCTGGCTTGGGATTCAGGCCTGCGTCAATATCGGTGTCAACATGGGCGCATTGCCGACTAAAGGGTTGACTTTACCTTTGATGAGTTATGGCGGTAGCAGTCTGGTCATTGCTTGTGTAGCAATTGCTTTGCTATTAAGGGTTGATATGGAGACGCGTCAGCCAGAAAAAGCCGCAGCGAGGGTGAGGCGATGATGCAGCGCATTCTCATCATGTCAGGTGGAACCGGTGGGCATGTTTTTCCAGCGCTTGCGGTGGCACAGCAGTTTCGAGACATGAATGTCGATGTGCAATGGATGGGGACTTGCCACGGTATCGAGGCCAAACTAGTGCCAGCGGCAGGTTACCCATTGCATGAAATCAGTGTACGGGGGCTGCGTGGTAATGGTCTGCTGGGCTGGGTATTGGCGCCATGGCGCGTGATGATAGCAGTAATTGAAGCATGTTTTGTACTACGCAAAATAAACCCAGATGCAGTCATTGGGCTGGGTGGCTTTGCTTCTGGCCCAGGCGGTCTGGCAGCAAAATTACTAGATAAACCGCTGTTGATTCATGAACAAAATGCCATTCCTGGGCTGACTAATCGCTTGTTGGCACGCATCGCCAATAGGGTGATGGAAGGCTTTCCCAATAGTTTCTCAGCCAAGTTTCGTGCCGAATGGGTAGGTAATCCTGTCCGAGCTGAGATCACACAGATTGAAGCACCAGAGCAGCGCTTAGCCAATCGAGATGGAGCAATACATTTGCTGGTGCTGGGAGGCAGTCTTGGTGCCCGATCGCTGAACACGGTTTTGCCTGAGGCTTTATCAAAAATAGATGCCAATATACCGCTGGAGGTCAGACATCAATGCGGTGAAAAACATCTAGAAGATTGCCAGCAAGCATATGTAAGGGCAGGCAGAACCGCTAGGGTCAGTGCGTTTATAGATGACATGGCCGAAGCCTATGCTTGGGCAGATCTGGTGATTTGTCGTTCGGGTGCGCTGACAGTTGCCGAGCTCGCCGCTGCTGGCCTTGGAGCGATACTGGTGCCATATCCATACGCTGTTGATGATCATCAGACTCATAACGCAGCAATGCTGGTCGAAGCAGGTGCCGCAAGATTAATTGCTGATGCTCAGCTGGATGCCGAGAAAGTTGCTGAGCTGTTAAAACACTTTGCTGAAAACAGAGCGTCATTGATCTTGATGGCAATGGCAGCTCGCACGGTTGCTAAGGCTGGAAGCGCTCAGCTGATCGCTGACCATTGTCTGGAGGTTGCCAATGTCTAAGCTGGCTTCTGCAATGCAAAGTCGAGTCAGACACATCCACTTTATCGGGATTGGCGGTGTTGGCATGGGCGGCATCGCAGAAGTCTTAATCAACCTTGGCTATCAGGTCTCTGGCAGTGATATTGCCGAAAACAATCTGATTAACCATTTGCGAACATTAGGGGCGACCATTTGGATTGGTCATTCGCCTGATTATCTAGCAGGTGCCGATGTCGTGGTAGTGACTACCGCTGTGTCCGAGGATAATGTTGAGCTGCACGCCGCAAGGGAGCAGCGTATTCCGGTTGTGCCACGCGCTGAGATGTTAGCCGAGCTGATGCGATTCAGTTATGGAATTGCTGTTGCAGGAACGCACGGTAAAACCACGACAACCAGTCTCATCGCAGCCTTGCTCAGTCAAGGTGAGTTGGATCCCACCTTTGTGATCGGCGGCAGATTGAACAGTGCGGGCAGCAATGCGAGGCTTGGAACGGGTCGTTATCTAGTGGCAGAAGCCGATGAGAGTGATGCCTCGTTTTTGTACCTTCAGCCCATGATCGCCGTGGTTACTAATATAGATGATGACCATATGGCGACCTACGATGGTGACTTTGACAAGCTCAAAGCCACATTTATCGAGTTTCTTCACCACTTGCCGTTTTATGGCTTGGCGGTGATGTGTGTAGACGATCCGGTAGTCAATGAGGTGCTACCAGAAGTCACTCGCCCAGTGATGACTTATGGCTTCAGCGAAGATGCTGACTTTTGTCTAAGTGACTTGACTCAGAATCAGGGTCAAAGTCAGTTCATCATTCATGAAAAGCTGACCGGCCTGCAATATTCGGTCACATTGAATATGCCGGGTAGGCACAATGCATTGAATGCCGCAGCGGCGATGTTAGTGGCTCGAAATTTAGGCGTTTCCAAAGAGGCCTGTCAGCAGGCGCTGGTCAAGTTTGCCGGGATCGGCCGTCGCTTCAATCTTCTGGGTGATAAGCAACTGCCACAAGGAAATGTATTGCTGGTCGATGATTATGGTCATCACCCTACAGAGATCGCAGCCACTTTGGCTGCGGCGCGGGCAGGTTGGCCAAGCCGTCGGTTGATAGTGGTATTTCAACCACACCGATACAGCCGAACAAGGGATTTATTTGAGGATTTTGCCCGAGTATTGTCGAATACAGATGTGTTGGTGATGCTTGAAGTCTATTCGGCTGGCGAACACCGAATTGCCGGTGCAGATGCACGCAGCCTGTGTCGGGCTATTCGACTGCGCGGACAGGTAGAGCCGGTTTTTGTAGAAACCAGAGAAGCTCTCTATGAATTGCTGCCGACGTTGCTGGCAGACAATGATCTGCTGCTGACATTAGGTGCAGGTGATATCGGAACGGTCGCCAAAGCGCTTGATGAACAGCTTGGGGGGCAGCAATGAGTCTTGCATTGCATCATGGCCTTCGAGGCGAATTAAAACTCAACGAGCCATTGGCAAAACATACCTCTTGGCGAGTAGGCGGTATTGCGCAGCGTTTTTATCAACCTGCAGATGCCAAAGACCTGGCAATGTTTTTATCGCAATTGCCTGAAAATGAAGCACTGATGTGGTTAGGGCTGGGCAGTAATTTGTTGGTCAGGGATGGCGGTTTTTCTGGAACAGTCATTGCTAGCGCTGGCACCTTACAGGCCATTGAAGTGAAGGGTAACAAGGTCACTGCTGAGGTGGGTGTGTACTGCAGCAAACTTGCTAAACAGACTGCCAAGGCGGGTCTAGCCGGTGCCGCTTTTCTGGCTGGTATTCCTGGAACCTTGGGTGGCGCGCTGGCTATGAATGCTGGAGCACATGGTTCGGAGACCTGGGATTTTGTTGAACAACTCAACACGGTAGATCGTGCAGGTGTCTTGAGGAAGCGACCCAAGACAGATTTCAATGTCAGTTATCGCCATGTGCAAGCACCTGAAGGTGAATGGTTCGTCTCTGCAACACTGCTGTTCAAGCCAGGTGACAGTCAACAGGAGCAGGCGCTGATTCGAGACTTGCTTAAGAAACGTAATGCCAGTCAGCCAACTAGTCAGCCATGCGCGGGTTCTGTGTTTCGTAATCCACCGGGTGATTATGCTGGGCGTTTGATAGAAGTCAGTGGACTCAAGGGCTTCAGAGTCGGTGGTGCCAGTGTTTCTGAAAAACATGCCAATTTTATCGTGAGTGATGCGAATGCCAGTGCTAAAGACATCGAAACACTGATTCATTTGGTGCAGCAAAAAGTGGAAATGCAGCACGGAGTAAAGCTAGTGCCTGAAGTGCACATTGTGGGAGAGCACACATGATGCAGCAGCAGGCAACAAGGTTTGGTCGGGTTGCCGTATTAATGGGCGGGCGTTCTGCTGAACGTGAAATTTCTCTGCGCAGTGGCAAAGCTGTTTTGCGGGCCCTGAAGGAGCTGAATGTCGATGCGCATGGCGTTGATGTCGGGACTGATGTTGCCCAGCAATTGCTGACTGGTCGTTTTGACCGGGCATTTATTGTTTTGCACGGTCGTGGCGGAGAGGACGGCGAGATTCAGGGATTGTTGAGAAGCATGGGTCTTCCGTATACAGGTAGTGACATCAGCGCTGCTGTGCTCTCGATGAATAAGCGTCTCAGTAAATATGTATGGATGCAACAAGGCTTGCCTACCCCAGATTTCGAACAAATTCTCGCTGACACAGACCCCGACTACTTAATTGAAAAAATGGGTCTGCCGTTGGTGGTCAAGCCAGTTAATGAGGGCTCCAGCATCGGTATGAGCAAGGTCAACAATCGTGCCGATCTGCATGAAGCTATTGTTGAGGCTGCTCGCTTTGATGCTGATCTTATCGCAGAGCAATGGGTAGATGGAGCCGAGTACACCGTTTCAATTCTCGCAAATGAAGCTCTGCCTGTGTTTCGGCTGCAAACACCAAGAGAGTTTTATGATTTTGAAGCCAAGTATCAGGCCAATACCACCGAATATCTTTGTCCCTGTGGCCTTGATGCTCAGGCGGAAGCCGAGTGTAAGCGCCTGGCACTTCATGCATTCAATGCCTTGGGCATGAAAGGTTGGGGGCGTGTAGACGTCATGAGACACCATAACGGACAGTTTTATCTGCTTGAGGCAAATAGCGTTCCGGGCATGACTGATCACAGTTTAGTGCCCATGGCGGCAAAAGCTGCGGGTGTCGATTTTGGCACCTTGTGCCTGAGCATTCTGCAAACCACCTTAGAGGAAGATGGCTGATGGCAATACGTCGTCCAAAAGGTGCCAGCAGAAATCAGCCTCGAAAGCAGAAGCGTGACATGCGTTATTTGCGTGATGCCACTGCCGTCATTGCTTTATTGACGTTGATTGCCTTGGCTGTCTATCTGCAACGCGAAGCCACGCTGCCAATTCTGCATGTCACTGTGGAAGGAGATATGCGTCAAACAGGCCGCGAGGATTTGGTTCATGCCGTGATGCCCTCTGTTTCTGGTAGTTTTTTGAATGTCAATGTCGCTGCAATTCGAGCCGCTGGTGAGGCATTGCCATGGGTGTATCAGCTGAGAGTACGTCGTGTTTGGCCGGATACGCTGCACCTCATCGTTGAAGAACAAAGGGTGATTGCACTCTGGAATGACAATGGTCTGGTCAATACTCGTGGCGAAGTGTTTTTTCCAGATCCAGATACCTTTCCGCAAGGTCTGGTTCGCCTGCATGGTCCCGAAGGCACTAACGTCATGATGGTGAGACGCCTGGTGGAGATTCAACAACAGGTTTCTATGCTGGGACTGCGAATCTCTGACTTGAGTGTTGATGCGAGACGCTCATGGGAAGTGACGTTTACAGATGACATGAAGTTGTTGTTGGGACGGGCTGATGGACACGCCAGATTGGAACGCTTTGTTACGGTATTTGCTAACGAACTTGGACGCCATCAAGCCGCAATTAAAGTGGTAGATATGCGATATACCAATGGTCTGGCAGTGGTCTGGCGAAGCGGTCAACAACCTGATTTTAACGGGAAGGTATGATGTCAAAACGTAATGAACGAGAATTGATCGTAGGCTTGGATATCGGAACATCTAAAGTAGTGGCTATTGTGGCAGCACCAGTCAGTGATGCTGGTCCCACAGAGGCAGCACTGGAAATCATAGGGATTGGCTCACATCCTGCAAGAGGGATGAAAAAAGGGGTGGTCGTCAACATAGAGTCTACTGTCCAGTCCATTCAAAGAGCGATCGAAGAAGCTGAACTTATGGCTGGCTGTCAAATCTATTCAGTGTTTGCCGGCATCGCCGGCAGCCACATCAGAAGCTTGAACTCTCATGGCACCGTCGCCATTCGCGACAAAGAGGTCACTCAAGGCGACGTGGACAGAGTGCTTGATGCTGCCAGAGCTGTTCATTTCCCGGGCGATCAGCAATTACTGCATGTCCTGCCACAGGAATACATTATTGACAATCAAGAAGGTATTCGCGAGCCGATTGGCATGTCCGGTGTTCGACTTGAAGCCAAAGTGCATCTGATTACTGGTGCGGTGAGCGCAGCGCAGAATATCGTCAAATGTATCGAGCGTTGTGGCTTGGCTGTTGATGGCATCATCTTGGAGCAAATGGCATCCAGCTATTCAGTACTCGAGCAAGATGAGAAAGAATTGGGTGTCTGCCTGGTCGACATCGGCGGCGGTACCACGGATATTGCGGTGTTTGTCGATGGTGCTATCCGGCATACGGCGGTCATTCCCATTGCGGGTGATCAGGTGACGAACGATATTGCCGTGGCACTGCGAACACCTACTCAGCATGCAGAAGAAATCAAGATCAAGTATGCGTGTGCGCTGACACAACTGGCGCGTGAGGACGAAACAATTGAGGTTCCGAGTGTTGGCGAGAGGGCGCCGCGTCAACTGGCCAGACAAACCTTGGCTGAAGTCGTGGAACCGCGCTATGAAGAGCTACTAATGCTGGTTCAGGCCGAACTGCGGCGAAGTGGCTATGAAGAAATGTTGGCAGCTGGTGTAGTGCTAACTGGCGGCAGTGCAAAGATTGAAGGCTTAATCGAGTTGGCAGAAGAGGTGTTTCACCTGCCGGTTCGTCTTGGGGTGCCACAGCATGTCGGTGGACTGGTGGATGTAGTGAGAAATCCGATTCATGCAACAGGTGTAGGTTTACTGTTGTTTGGAAACGAACAGCATTTTTCCGGGCATCAGGAAACCCGGGTAAATGATGGCTTTAAAGGAATGCTTGCCAGAATGAAGAGTTGGTTTCAGGGCAATTTTTAGCACGTTTGTTTGAAAAATAATGGGGGTAATATCATGACTTTTGAATTAATCGATACATACACAGCGAATGCCGTGATCAAGGTGGTGGGTGTCGGCGGTGGCGGAGGCAATGCGCTTGAGCACATGGTTGCAAATCAGATTGAAGGGGTAGATTTTATCTGCGCTAATACGGATGCACAGGCCTTGCGCAAGAGTTCTGCAACAACACATCTGCAATTGGGAACAGATATCACCAAAGGACTCGGCGCAGGTGCAAACCCTGATGTGGGTCGTCAAGCGGCATTGGAAGATCGTGAGAGAATCATGGAGGTCATCAGCGGTGCCGACATGGTGTTCATCACCGCGGGGATGGGAGGCGGAACTGGCACTGGTGCGGCACCTGTAGTTGCCCAGGTTGCTAAAGAAATGGGTATTCTCACGGTGGCTGTTGTCACTAAGCCGTTTCCGTTTGAAGGTTCAAAACGGATGAAAATTGCAGGTGCTGGCATTGATGAACTGAGTCAGCATGTTGATTCGCTGATTACGATTCCCAACGAAAAGCTATTGAAAGTGCTCGGCAAGGAAATGAGTTTGCTAAGTGCGTTCAAATCAGCCAACGATGTATTGCTGGGCGCTGTACAAGGAATTGCTGAACTTATCACTCGTGAAGGCATGATTAACGTGGACTTTGCCGACGTAAGAACTGTTATGTCAGAAATGGGTATGGCTATGATGGGAACAGGTCGTGCTTCCGGTGAACAACGCGCAGTGGAAGCGGCTCGATTGGCGGTGTCCAGCCCATTATTGGAAGATGTTGATCTGGCCGGTGCCAGGGGTGTTCTGGTGAACATCACTGCAGGCTTGGATATGAGCATTGGTGAGTTTGAGGAAGTGGGTAATACAATTAAGGAATTTGCATCAGAAGACGCGACAGTGGTTGTGGGTACTGTGATTGATCCTGAAATGACAGATGAACTCCGTGTGACTGTCGTGGCAACTGGTTTAGGTGCTCAAAAGTTAATGGCTGCAAGGCCTGTCAGCCAGCCCAGCGCTCCGCAAATTGAAATTGTCAAAAAGCCAGTAGACATTGACTATGATGAACCAACCGTCATTCGCAAGGAAAAAGTCAACCAGCAGAAACAAGTGGCAAACGGTGATGTAAACATGGATTATCTGGATATTCCAGCTTTTCTGAGACGTCAGGCGGACTAAAATTTGTCAAAGCAAAGCTGGTGGCAATATATAAGTAAATGATACTATTATCTGATGTGTAACACAGAAGGGGGATAGCACCGTGATCAAGCAGCGAACATTAAAAAACATGATTCGTGCGACCGGTGTCGGTTTGCATAGTGGCGAAATGGTCTATTTGACGTTGCGTCCGGCGGCCCCTAACACGGGAATTATCTTTCGCAGGGTTGACCTAGATCCTGTGGTAGAGATCGAGGCCAAAGCAGAAAATGTCGGTGAAACTGCGCTGTCGACAACACTGATCCAGAATGGACAGAAAGTATCGACAGTCGAACATTTGCTGTCGGCTTTTGCCGGTCTCGGGATAGATAATGCTTATATTGAACTCAACGCGCCTGAAGTGCCCATCATGGATGGCAGTGCCGGTCCGTTTGTATTCCTGGTGCAATCGGCAGGGATTGAAGAGCAGCCAGCAGCCAAAAAGTTTATTCGCATCAAAAAACCCGTGATGCTTGAGGATGGTGATAAATGGGCTCGATTCGAGCCTTTCGAAGGATTTAAAGTCTCTTTCACCATTGACTTTGAACATCCGGCGTTTACTGGTAGACCCCAGCAGGTTGAAGTTGATTTTTCTTCAACCTCATTTGTGCGTGAAGTCAGTCGTGCGAGAACCTTTGGCTTTATGAAAGATATCGAGAAGTTGCGTGAGATGAACCTGGCGCTAGGTGGTAGCATGGACAATGCCATTGTTGTTGATGATTTTCGCGTGCTTAACGAAGATGGCCTGCGCTATGACGACGAGTTTGTTCGTCACAAGGTGCTGGATGCGATTGGTGATCTCTACCTGTTAGGACACAGCCTGATTGGTGCTTTCAGTGGTCACAAGTCGGGTCACGAAGTAAATAACAAGCTTTTGCGAAAGTTACTGGCGCAAGAGGATGCCTGGGAGTTGGTGAGCTTTGAGGAAGACAAGGATGCCCCCATCCTTTTCAGCCGTCCTGCGGCCTCTCTCAGCAATTAACTACTAATCTTGACGACAGCGCTTGGCCAACTGTTCAAGCGCTGTTTTCAGTGCGCCCTCATCAATTCCGGATGCTGCTTGTTCAAGACTTATGGCGCTGCGCTTTGATAAATACATTTGGTTGTGGCGCTCGGCGCGGCGGCTGTGACTCAATGGCCTGACTTTGACTTCAAGCTGCTGTACATTCATGCCTGTTTGTTGGCTGAGTGTCTTGCAGATATGTGCTGACTGGAAACGCAACATACTGGCATAGCTGGATTGGTCACAAAGAATGATGACCTTATTGTCACTGAGATTAGCCAGTTGGCAGTGTTCGCTGAATCTTGAGGGTAGGATGTTGTGCAAAATATGATTCAGCTGGCTTAACTGCCGGCTTCGCTTAGTCAGTGCTGCTAAGCGAGTGTTGTTATCAAGGATTTTGCGGAGAGGTTCCGGTGATTTGCTCATGGCTCATTAATAACAGGTTTGAGATGCAGTGCAAGTAATAATTATATCTTCAAACAGATCTCGACACAGGCACTGGTACCTTACGCCACTCCGCCTGACGTTGATGGCGCTGACTCTGCTGACATTGCTGGGCTTTAGCGCGATTTCTCTGCATCATTGGTCTCAACAACGTGCATTGCCAGCTTTAACAGCGGATTATCTGCCCACGTTCACACATACCTCTCGACTATTCGCGTCTGGGACTGGATTATCCGACAAAGACAGCATTCACGGCTTTTATGCAAAACAACTGGGAGGCTTGCAGGCTGAAGCAATGCGACTAAAGGTCTTGAGCGAACATCTGGCCGAAGTCGCGGGTCTGGACATCAGCGATTTTATGCTGGATGAGCCTGCCGGTGTCGGTGGTACTGAATTCTCTGGTGACTGGCTTAGCAGTTATGAATTCGAGCAAGGACTGGGTTGGTTATCAGCCGCTTTTTCAGCGCAAGAGACTCGCTTAAACAATCTGCAGGATATCCTGATCACCAAAGATAACATCACTTCAGCGATTCCTTCAGGTAAACCAGTTCCCGAAAATAAAACTTGGCTTTCTTCTTTTTACGGTCAGCGGGTTGATCCTTTTAATGGTCGAAGGACATACCATCGCGGAGTGGATTTTGCTGGAAGAGAAGGTACTGCCATCCATGCTGTCGCTGATGGCATTGTCAGCTGGTCGGGTGTGCGCGGGGATTATGGTGGTCTGATTGAAATTGATCACGGTAACGGATATGTTACTCGATACGCGCACAACAAGACTCTGAAGGTTGAGCTAGGTCAGCGTGTCAGCCGAGGAGAAGTCATTGCATTGATGGGGTCAACCGGTCGCTCTACGGCGCCTCATGTGCACTATGAAGTCATCAGGGATGGAAAACCAGTCAATCCATATAACTATCTGAACTGATTCTGCCGGTGATACTCTTGTAATTCAGGGTATGTATCGCCACACTCAGACATTGGCCGTTCGATAAATCCAGACGTAATCGCTATAATCAGCCGATTTGAGACAAATTGGTCGGGTTTCGCCGCATTCCAACAACAGGTAAACACATGGTTAGCAAGTTTTTCAGCAAAATTTTTGGCAGTCGCAATGAGCGTGTGGTCAAAAAACTTCAGAAAATTGTCGATGAGGTCAATGCGTTAGAGCCCATCATCGAGCAGCTTGATGACTCGGCGCTGCAGGCTAAAACAGCCGAGTTTAAGCAGCAGCTGACCGAAGGAAAAAATCTGGATGACATCCTACCTCAAGCCTTTGCTGTGGTGCGCGAAGCTGGTAAGCGTGTCTTGGGCATGCGTCATTTTGATGTGCAGATGATCGGCGGTATGGTGCTAAATCAGGGCAAAATTGCCGAAATGAAAACCGGTGAAGGTAAAACACTGGTCGCCACCCTCGCGGTATATCTCAATGCGCTGAAAGATGAAGGTGTTCACGTTATCACCGTGAATGACTACCTCGCTCGGCGTGACTCGGCTTGGATGAGTCGTCTTTATGGTTTTCTTGGTTTGAGCACCGGTGTCATCGTTTCCGGCTTGAGCAATGAAGAACGGCGAGCAGCATACGCTGCTGATATTACCTACGGTACCAACAATGAGTTTGGTTTTGATTATCTTCGCGACAACATGGCGTTTCGTGTTGAAGATAGGGTTCAGCGCAAACTGCATTTCGCCGTGGTGGATGAAGTTGACTCAATTCTGATTGACGAAGCCAGAACACCACTGATTATTTCCGGGCCGGCCGAAGACAGCTCTGAGCGTTACCAGCAAATCAACATACTGATTCCTAATCTAATCAAACAGGAGGGAGAGGGGGAGGACGTTACCATTCCCGGTGACTACACGGTTGATGAGAAAAACAAACAGGTATTTTTCACTGAAGACGGTCACGAGAAGATTGAGCAACTACTCACTGAAGCGGGCTTGCTGGACGAAGACGCCAGTCTTTATGATGCCGCCAACATAGGATTGATGCATCATGTAAACGCTGCGTTACGAGCCCATGTGCTGTTTCATCGGGATGTCGATTACATTGTGCAAAATGACCAAGTGGTCATCGTTGATGAATTCACTGGTAGAACAATGCCTGGCAGACGCTGGTCAGAGGGCCTGCATCAAGCCATCGAGGCAAAAGAAGGTGTTTCCGTGCAAAACGAAAACCAGACGCTGGCATCGATAACTTTCCAGAATTATTTCCGACTCTACGAAAAACTCTCCGGCATGACAGGTACTGCTGATACCGAGGCCTTTGAGCTGCAATCGATCTACGGCCTTGAGGTTATCGTGATTCCTACTCACAGGGAGATGTTGCGTAAGGATGAAGCAGATCGTATCTATCTGACAGCACATGAAAAATATGACGCAATCCTTGAAGATATCAAGGAGTGTGTGGTTCGCAAACAGCCGGTGCTGGTGGGTACTGCCTCGATTGAGAGTTCTGAATATCTCGATAATCTGCTGAACAAAGCAAAAATCCCTCATGAAGTGTTAAACGCCAAGTTTCATGAAAAGGAAGCACACATTATTGCTCAGGCCGGTCGTCCGGGTGCAGTCACAATCGCGACCAATATGGCCGGTCGAGGCACCGACATTGTGCTTGGCGGCAGTCTGGAAGAGGAGCTTGAAGCGCTTGGTGACACCCCAGATCCGACGCAAACAGCCAAAATCAAAACAGAATGGCAAGCACGCCATGATGAGGTGTTAGCCGCCGGTGGTTTGCACATAATCGGTACCGAACGTCATGAGTCAAGACGCATTGATAATCAGTTGCGTGGACGTTCTGGACGTCAGGGTGATCCCGGATCTACCAGATTCTATCTGTCCCTCGAAGACAGCCTTATGCGTATCTTTGCCTCTGACCGCATGACTGGTTTAATGCAAAAGCTGGGCATGGAAGAAGGCGAGGCAATCGAGCATCCATGGGTTAGTCGGGCGATTGAAAACGCGCAGCGTAAGGTGGAAGGTCATAACTTCGATATCCGTAAACAGTTGTTGGAATTTGATGATGTCGCCAACGACCAGCGTAAAGTGGTTTATGAGCAACGCAATGAGCTGATGTTGGCGGATGATGTGTTTGATACGTTTAACTCAATGCGCCGCAATGTTATCAATGACGTAATCAGTTTGTATATTCCCCCAAACAGCATTGATGAACAGTGGAATGTGCCGGGACTTGAGCAGGCCTTGCAAGAAGACTTTGGTTTGGTTCTGCCATTGAGCAAATGGCTTGAGGAAGATGACACGCTGCATGAAGAATCGCTGCGTGACAAGATTGTGGAATCTGCACAACACGCTTACCAAGAGAAAGAAACTACCGTCGGTTCAGAGCTGATGCGTCATTTCGAAAAAGCCATCATGCTACAAACACTGGATAGCCAATGGAAAGAGCACCTTGCCCAGATGGATTATCTGCGTCAGGGGATCAATTTACGCGGCTATGCCCAGAAAGATCCCAAACAGGAATATAAGCGTGAGGCTTTCCAGCTGTTTTCCAGCATGTTGGTATCGATCAAACGTGATGTAGTGATGCTGCTTTCCAAAGTCAAGGTGCGCGCACCTGAGGATGTTGAAGCCGTTGAAGAACAACGCCGTCAATCAGAAAACGTTCAGTATCAGCATGCCTCGCCTGAAGCCCTGGCTAGTCAATCAGATGCACAGGAAGCAGAGCCCAGACAAGCACAGCCTTTTACCCGTGAGGGTGAAAAGGTCGGTCGTAATGATCCCTGTCCATGTGGTTCTGGCAAAAAATACAAACACTGTCACGGGGCATTGAAATAATGGCGGTGAACCTGTCACCTCCCGACAAAAATACCCTATTCCCAGTCGCCGGCATTCGATTGTCGGTTGCCAGTGCCGGCATCAAAACACCGGGCAGAAAAGATGTGGTCTTGATTGAAATGGCGGAAGGCAGTCATTGTGCCGCTGTATACACACGAAACGCTTTTTGTGCTGCGCCGGTCATTGTTGCTCGAGAACATCAACAACAGGCATCCCCGCGCTTTTTGTTGGTTAACTCTGGCAATGCCAATGCCGGAACCGGCGATCAGGGTCTGGCTGCAGCCAGGCGATGCTGTGATGCCGTGGCCGCTCATGGTTATGTGTTGCCGCAACAGGTTCTGCCTTTTTCTACCGGAGTTATCGGTCAGCAATTACCGGTAGCAAAAATCGAGCAGGTATTGCCCTCAGCCTTTGACAATCTCTCTGCCGATGGTTGGTTTGATGCTGCCTACGGCATCATGACCACAGATACCGTTGCCAAGGCGACCTCTGAGCGCGTTTTGATAGACGGACGTGAAGTCACGGTGTCCGGTATCAGCAAAGGTGCTGGCATGATTCGCCCTGATATGGCAACGATGCTGGCCTACATAGCGACAGACGCGGCTATTGCTCCAGAGTTGTTGCAGCCGCTGCTCAATGACGTCATGAATGAATCGTTCAACCGAATCTCGGTGGATGGTGATACCTCGACCAATGATGCCTGTGTATTAATGGCCACCGGACAGGCAGTCAACACACTGATCGACAATAGTCACAGTGCTCAATATCAGCAGTTAGCCAATGCCATATCCAAGGTGTGTCGCTATCTTGCTAAGGCCATTGTGCGTGACGGTGAAGGTGCAACCAAATTCATCAGTATTGTGGTTGAGCAAGGTAAAACTTCAGATGAGTGTTGCCTGGTGGCTTACACCATTGCGCATTCACCGCTGGTGAAAACTGCCTTGTTTGCTTCGGATCCTAACTGGGGCAGAATTCTTGCCTGTGTCGGCCGCAGCGGTCTGGTGGATTTGGATCTATCGAAGATTTCCATTTACCTCGATGATGTTTGCGTGATTGAAGCGGGACAACCGGCAGCAGATTACACAGAAGACAAGGGCCAACAGGTCATGAACAATGCCGAAATCAGCATCCGGGTATTGCTGGGACGCGGCGCGGCTTTAGAAACGGTCTGGACCTGTGATTTCTCTTATGATTACGTGAAAATCAACGCCGAATATCGTACCTGAGTTTCAGATGAGTGCTTTGGAATCCGTTACCACACTGGCAGAATTTCTGAACCAGATTGGCGCGAAATATCGAGTTTTTGATCTCGGCCGTCGTGTCAGCAAACTATCTACCGAGCAGTTTCAGCAATTTGAACTGGCAAATCAAGTTTATCCCTATCCCTTTCAGCGCCAGGCGCTGTTGGGTCTGATTTTCTGGTTGCCCGCCGCTGCCGATCGGCAATATGTCTGGTTTTTGCGTTTCCCACTGGATGAGCAGGGCTTGTTGATTCAAGCCAGTCGTGATGAGTTTTTGGTCATGCTATTGGAGCGGGTCGGAGCTTCAATACTGGCCGCTGCCAAGGGCGGAAAACTTGAAGGTGTGTTGCAGGACAGCCCGTTTGTGTTTTCACCGCGCGATGACAAAATGGCAGCGTTTCATGCCAAGGCTCGAGCCACGCTAAAACTGCCTGCCTCCAGCCATTACAACACCGCGCTTCAATACTTCACGACTCAAGACACCACGCTGGAATGGCAAAACATGGCGATGCAAGGCGTGGCTGATGTGGCGGTAAGGCTCGATGATGATAAGCACTGTCAGGGGTTAATCAAACGATTGCCCAGCCTGCCAATGCAGCCACTGCAAATGCTTTGCAGCTTTTTAGAGCATGCGCGACCGCCTGTGCGACTGGTTGAGCAGCTAGTGCAATTGATCGATTTGGAGTTGCAGCAATCAGCGCCGGATTTCGCGCGGCTCACGGCCTGCTTGAGAGCGATATCCAACAGTGAAGCGATGGGCTTGATTGAACATGCCGTGCAGGTAGTGCTTAAGCACCCATGCAGTGTGGATGTTGAAATATTGGCTGTGATCAGCGGTCGACTCTGGCCGATACTTAAACTGCCGGATCTGTGTCAGCTCTATGTAGAACAACTGGCTGTCAATTCAGCCGGTCAGGCTGGATTCAGTCATTTGCTGGCAGATTTGATGTTCCTGCCTGACATGCGGGATCCGGTCATGCAGGCACTGAGAAATCCCCAACGATCTGCAGCATTGACGGTTGCAGTCGGTCAGATGTTTGGTCATTCAGCTTAAGGCTGGAAACAGTCCTCTCAAGCCGCTGGCAATAAATTCAATGGCAATGGCGGCAACAATCAGCCCCATGATTCGAGTCGAGATATTGATGCTCATCGTACCCATTCGACTGGCAATCCAGGGCACCATTTTAAAGGTGAGCCAAAGCACCACACCAAGCAGCAAAATTCCGGCGCTGAGTATGCCGTAGTGAGCAATGCCATCACCTTTGTGGGCATTGATGATGACCAGGCTGATGGCGCCTGGGCCAGCCAGTAGCGGCATTGCCAGTGGCACTGCACCGATGGAGTGTCCAGAATGAATAAACTCAGTGGCGGTTGATTGGCGTTCAGCATCTGGACCAGATTTGAGCATGGCAATCGACATCAGTAACAGCAAAAGCCCTCCAGCGACCCGGAACGAGTGAATGCTGATACCAAAAAACGCCAAAATCATTTCACCCGCAACCACTGCAATCAATAGAATGACCATCGTGGTCAGCACTGCCAGTCTGGCAGCTCTGGCACGGTTTTCCACAGACAGTGTGGCAGTCAGGCCGATAAATATAGGAATAATGCTCAGCGGGTCTACCACGGCCAGCAAGGCGATGACAAATTTGCTGTACTCAGTGAGTTCCAGCATGGTCAGTCAAGATTTTTCTCAATTTCAGTGCTGAGCCCATCAATACTGTGACGATTTTTTTCCTGCCAGTATTGCCGTATGCCAGTTTCACCTTTCTTTTCGGCCCATTGATTCAATTGTTCACGCTCACTTGCGTATTGAAATAACGGCACCGCCATGCCGCACGAGGTTTGTACCAGTTCAACCTTGAGGTCAAAAATCTGTCGTGCGCCGGGTAGTGGGTCAAATAATGTATATAACTGTAACCACTCGGCATCATTATGGTGAATCACCCGCGTTGTGCCGTAGATACGCAGAATCAAGGGCTTGCCCTCAAAGGCGGCAAACATCAGTGTCATTCGGTTTTGTTGTTGAATATGCGCGGCAGTTTCATTGCCACTGCCCGTCACATTCAGCCAGAGTATTCGCTTGGAATTAAGCACTCGCAGAGAATCCATCCCTTTGGGGGAAATATTGACCCGACTGTCTGCGGTGGCCGTACCGACAAAAAACAGATGCTGTTGCTGGATAAAGCTGATTAATCTATCCGAGAGTTCATCAAAGCGCTGCCCCATGCTGAGTACCTTCAATGGCTGTGTTTCGAGATTTACTGGCATACTGCTGCCGCCAGGTTTTCTCGGTCATTATATCGTCAGTAGATGACACGCGATCAATAAACAAGAGCCCATGAAGATGATCATATTCGTGTTGAAATAATCTGGCTAAAAATCCATCGTATCGAGTGTGCACTTGCGTTCCGTCTTGTAGCGTGTAGGCGACTTCAATGGCTTGAGGGCGAGAGACTTTAGCGCGAAGCCCGGGAATGCTTAGACAACCTTCCCAGTCACTGGCTTGATGCTCAGAGTGGCTCAGAATCAGAGGATTGATCACCGTAGTGATAGGCATGTTGGGCGCATCAGGATAACGATCATTGGGGTGACTACACATAATAAATAGTTGTGCATCAAACCCCAATTGGGTTGCCGCTATGCCCATCCCTTGGTGTTGGGTGACCTGTTCTGTGAGCAACTGGATCATCTGTCGACAACTATCGGTGTCAATATCACCGACGGGTTTGGCTTTGCGGCGCAGCAAGGGCTGCCCTAATTCCAGTATGTCTAATTCACTCATATTGCCGGCGCTTGCATGGGGTCTTGAATGCGAAACCAGCCAGTGACGCTGTACCGGTCACGGTTGCAAGCAAGTACTTCATGCGGATAGTCTTCACTGAGAAAAACCACCAATGTGCCCATTTCTGGTATGACCGTGCTGATACTTTGGTCACTGTCCTTATGATAAATCACCAGTTGACCACCATCTTCTGCTTGCCAGTTCTGGTTTAAATATAGCACGGTCGACAGCACCCGTCTGGAGTCACCGTCCTTGAAAGCATCGAAATGCCGTTTATAGAATGCACCGGGTGCGTAGTGGGCATAGTGCGCCTCATAGTCGAATAATCCCAGAAACAATCGGCGATTCATTGCCAGACGAAAATCAGCCATTTGCGCTAAATAGGCGGCATCAACGTGATGGGTGTCGCTTAGCCAGCGAGTTTCATCGCTGCGAATGCTGGTGTTTATCTGAAAATCGGTCTCTCTGCCCACCCCGGCTAATTGCAGATCATTGTGCTCATCGAGTCGGGCGACCCGACGGTACAGATCCTGTGTCAGTGCATGAGCAAAGGCTTCTGTGACGATTGAGTAGCCGTGTTCGAATAGATCATTGGCGATCAGATCGTACAATTCAGATTCAGCTGGCGGTAGGGGAGTCTCAGACACAGGCACTCCTGAGTGCTCAAAAAAGTCAGTGCATAAAGCGGTCAAGCCGCTCAGCAGGCGCTGAAATTTAACAGAAAATCAAAGGCGATGTATATCTATTTCTGCGCAAGTGTATTTTCAGGGTGAAAGCAGGCCATTGCCGACCGCTTGTATGAGATTTAACCGAAGAACCAATAGGCGATTATGATAGCCGCTGAAATGCCGGCAATATCCGCAGCCAGACCGCAACCGACCGCATGACGAATATTTCGGATACCCACAGCGCCAAAATAAACCGCTAACACATAGAACGTGGTTTCGGTGCTGCCTTGTACCATGGACGCCAATCTACCCGCAAAGGAGTCAGCACCATGCGTTTGCATGGTATCCACCATCATGGCTCTGGCGCCGCTACCACTGAAGGGTTTCATAAATGCGGTTGGCATCGCATCAATAAAGCGATCATCCATGCCAAGACTGACTACCAGACTGCGTAGCAGATCAAACAGGATATCCAAGGCACCACTAGCACGGAATACACCAATAGCAACCAACATGGCAACCAGATACGGGATGATTCGCACAGCGGTTTCAAAGCCTTCCTTGGCACCTTCAATAAAGGCTTCATAGGCATTAATTTTGCGAATCGCCGCCGCAGCGATAAACACAATCACCAATGCAAATAAGATGATGTTACTAATTAACGCCGACTGGCTCAGCATCTCAGCTTGTGGCAGGCTGACGAAATAGACCATCAATGCAGCTATTAACAGTGTAAAACCACCCAGGTAGCCGGCAATGACACGATCCAGCAAATTGATGCGCTGTACCCAGGCAACCGTCAATAAGCCCACCATGGTTGAACAATACGTTGCCAGCAATATCGGAATGAACACATCGGTCGGGTTGGCCGCGCCCATCTGAGCCCGGTAGGTGAATATGGTCACCGGAAACAGGGTGACTGCCGAGGTATTGATTACTAAAAACAGAATCTGGGCATTGCTGGCGGTGCTTTTGCTGGGATTAAGTGTTTGCAGTTCTTTCATTGCCTTGATGCCGAGCGGGGTGGCAGCATTATCTAGGCCAAGCGCATTGGCTGAAATATTCATAACCATGGCACCTAAGGCCGGGTGGTTTTTAGGAACTTCGGGCATTAAGCGCACAAAAAGTGGACTCAGGCCGCGAGTGAGTAACTCTACAAAGCCACTACGCTCACCAATTTTCATGATGCCCAGCCATAAGGCCAGAATGCCGGTCAGTCCGATAGATATCTCAAACGCGGTGCGCGACAAACTAAACATCGCGTTCATTAAGTCGCCAAATACCTCTGTGTCACCAAGATAAACAAGCCGAAACAGCGCGACGCAAAAGGCGATGAGGAAAAAAGCAATCCAGATAAGATTCAGCATGGGGTTTATTGTGGCATGCTGGTTCTGTTTGCGGAAGTTGCTTGGCCTAGGTGTGGCCGCGTGGATAGGCGGCTTGTGACACCCGCTAATGCAGTCAAGCGACTATTTTGAACGATCCTGTACCGATTTCTTGTGTGATTTGCTCTTGTCGAAACGTTTCGGACCACTGCCTGATTTACGTTTGAAGCTTCGAGCCGAATCGTCTGTTGAAACAACAGATTCGAGATCTTCAATCAGACTGATATTCATCTGATGATTATTCACCCAGGTTTTACGCAGGTGCTGAAACACATCTCGCGGCATGCCTTCAGGCAAATCAATCAGACTGTGATCCTCGTGGATAGTGATACGCCCGATGAACTGACTGTCGATACCAGCTTCATTAGCGATAGCACCGACCAGATGTTTGGGTTCGATCTGCTGCTCATGGCCCAGTTCAACCCGATAGGTTTGCATGCCAGCTTCGGTGATATGAGGCCGCGCTGCACGTGCTTGTCGTGGCTCACGCGTTTCGCGGAGTTTTTTGCCGCGACTGTCTGGGGCTGAGTGTTTGTCGTTATCACGTCCAGTTCGTTCAGGTCTCTCGCGAACATGTTTGACAGGCAATAGCGGCCGACTTTTTTGCAATAAGAAGGCTATCGCGGCAGCGACTTCGAGCGGATCGGCATTATGTTCTTGTTGATATTGCGTGATCAGGGTCTCGAAGAAACTCAGATCTTGTGACTCAATGGTCTCACTCAGCTGTTCTTTGAATTGCATGACTCTGCGGTCTGCAATTTCTTCGCTGCTGGGTAGTTGCATTTTGCTGATAGTTTGACGCGTTGCTTTTTCGATTGCCATTAACATGCGTTTTTCACGAGGCGAGACAAACAAAATCGCCTCACCCTTGCGGCCGGCACGACCAGTTCGACCGATCCGGTGCACGTAGGACTCGGTATCGTATGGAATATCGTAATTCACCACGTGACTCATGCGTTCGATATCAAGACCGCGGGCGGCTACATCGGTGGCGATCAGAATATCAATCTGACCTTTTTTCATGCGTTCGATGGTTTTTTCACGCAATGCCTGATTCATATCACCATTGAGCGCAGAACTCGCATAACCACGCGCCTCTAACTTTTCAGCCAGTTCGACGGTCGCGTTTTTGGTGCGAACGAAGATGATCATGCCATCAAAATCTTCGATTTCGAGAATGCGTGTCAATGCATCAAGCTTGTGCAAGCCGGTGACTTGCCAATATCTCTGGTTGATGGTGTCGACAGTGGAGGTCTTGCTCTTGATGCGAACGTCTACTGGATCTTTCAGGTAGCGCTGCGCAACGCGATGAATCGGCCCTGGCATCGTGGCTGAAAATAATGCCACCTGACGTGTTTCAGGTGTCTCCTGCAAGATGGTTTCAACATCGTCAATAAAGCCCATACGCAGCATTTCATCGGCTTCATCAAGCACCAGCGCACTGAGTTGATCCAGTTTAAGTGTGCCACGGCGGATATGATCGAGAATACGTCCTGGTGTTCCGACAACCACTTGTGGCTGACGTTTCAGTGCTCTTAACTGAATGCTCATGCTTTGACCGCCATAAATTGGCAGAATGTGGAAATCTTTCAGGTGCCGCGCATACGTTTGCATCGCTTCCGAGACTTGAATCGCCAATTCACGGGTCGGCGCTAGCACTAACAGCTGTGTGCCTGATTTGCGGCCATCCAGTCGACTGAGCAGGGGTAGCGAAAACGCCGCTGTTTTGCCGGTACCAGTTTGCGCTTGACCAAGGAGGTCACGACCTTCGAGTAATGGGGGAATACTTTGTGCCTGGATAGGTGAGGGGGTTTCGTAACCCGCTTCGCTGACGGCACGTAAAATAGCAGGAGCCAGCCCTGACTCAGAAAATGAGGGCAATTGATCGAGTTGTTCTGTGGACATGAAATAACCTGTGAAAGTCAGTTTTACAATCAAAACTGAAGGCGGGAAAAATACCACCAGATAGTGTACGTGTTCTGTTGAATAAAAGATAGAGAAATCATTTGTTTATTTTACATGACGGCTGAGTCGCTGTGCGCATTTAGAGGGGGCCTCGTACCAGCATGCTGAACATGAGCAAACTGAGCATCAAAATGACCCATTTAGTTGCTTGAAACAGCAAGCTGGCAGTTCATTGCGATGGCTGTATCGGGCTTGATGACTGCTCAGTTAATGCCCTGACTTTTCAAATAGTCATCATAGCTGCCACTGAAATCGATAATGCTGTTGGCTTGCATGTCGAAGATTCGTGTCGCTAATGAAGAGACAAATTCACGATCATGCGAGACAAAGATCAAGGTGCCGTCATACTGCTCTAGCGCCATGTTCAGAGATTCGATTGACTCCATATCCATGTGATTGGTGGGTTCATCCATGACTAGTATATTGGGCCACTGCAAAATAAGCTTGCCAAACAACATGCGGCCTTTTTCACCACCCGACAATACATGGACTTTCTTGTCAATCATATTGCCGGAAAACAGCAAACGACCGAGGGTGCCACGAATGACTTGTTCATCGTCTTCGGGGCCGCCCCATTGTGACATCCATTCCAGCAATGTCATGTCATTTTTAAACAGATGGTCATGGTCCTGGGCGTAATAGCCAATGCTGGCGTTTTCTGACCATTTGACCTCACCCGTTGTGGCGGGCAACTCGCCCACCAATGTTTTGACCAGAGTGGTTTTACCGATACCGTTAGGCCCAATCACCGCAATTCGCTCACCGACTTCGGCCATGAAACTAAAATTGCTAAACAATGGCTGTTCTGTCTCGTAGCCTTGACTGAGTTTGCTGACTTCAAGCGCATTACGAAACAGTTTTTTGTCCTGAATGAAACGAATATAGGGATTGACCCGGCTGGAAGGTTTGATGTCATCCAGCTGAATCTTTTCGATTTGTTTTTGCCGTGATGTTGCTTGTTTGGCTTTGGAAGCGTTAGCTGAAAATCTAGAAACAAATTCCTGTAGTTCCTTGATTTGGGCTTTTTTCTTGGCATTGTCAGCCAGTTGGCGTTCACGCGCCTGTGTCGATGCCAGCATGTAGTCATCATAATTGCCGGGATAGACCCGCAGTTCGCCGTAATCCATGTCGGCCATGTGAGTACAGACACTGTTGAGAAAATGGCGATCATGCGAAATGATAATCATGCTGCTATTGCGCTGATTGAGGATGTCTTCCAGCCAACGAATGGTGTTGATATCCAAGTGGTTGGTCGGCTCATCCAGCAGCATGATGTCTGGATCGGCAAACAGCACTTGTGCCAGCAAAATCCGTAACTTCCAGCCAGGCGCGATTGCGCTCATCGGGCCATAATGTTGTTCGACAGGAATACCAACGCCTAACAATAATTCACCGGCTCGAGATTCTGCAGTGTAGCCATCCATTTCAGCATAGAGTCCTTCCAGCTCGGCGACTTTAATACCGTCTTCCTCGCTCATTTCTGGCAGGTTGTAGATGCGATCACGTTCGTGATGGACGTCCCAAAGTGCTTTGTTGCCCATGATGACAACGTCAATAACCCGCTGATCTTCGTAAGCAAACTGATCCTGTTTGAGCACCGCATAGCTTTCGTTAGGATCATAGATGACGTTACCGGAAGTCGGTTCCTGTACGCCGGCTAGAATTTTCATGAAGGTCGATTTGCCGCAGCCATTGGCACCAATCAAACCATAGCGATTGCCATCGCCGAATTTGACTGAGACATTTTCAAACAAGGGCTTGGCCCCGAACTGCATGGTGATATTAGCGGTACTTAGCAAGTTGATGTTTCCTGTGGCAGGCACGAAGCGAGATAGCTTCAAAAAACTCGCTATTGTACATGCTTGACATGGGTTTATCTTGATTGTCAGCTAGCGCTTGCGATCAGCGCTAACTTCGCCTGCCGGCTGAGTTTTTTGATAGCGGCTTCACGGCGACTGGCACTACTTCTATCCGGGTAGAACTCTTGGTAGACCACCTGCTTGGCTTGGCTACTGGCAAAAAAACGTGCACCTTTGCCGGATTGATGTTGCGCAAGGCGCCGGGTCAAATCAGTGGTAATGCCGGTATACAAATGGCCATTGGCGGCTTCAATAATATAGAGCGTCCAGTTAGTCTTGTTCATTAAACTGAATTGCGATGGAGTTGATGCAATAACGCAGCCCGGTCGGTGCGGGGCCATCGTCAAAGATGTGACCCAGATGGGCATTACAACGATGACAGCGCACTTCGGTGCGATCCATACCGTGACTATAGTCAGCATGATGCGTGACAACACCGTGTTCTATCTGGGCAGAAAAACTGGGCCAGCCACAACCGGCATCGAATTTGTCTTTTGACGAAAACAAAGGTTGATCACAACACACACAGTGATAGCTGCCGGGTGCGTTGTGATTGTAGTAGAGACCACTAAACGGCGCTTCAGTGCCTGCATCGCGGGTGATTCTGAACTGTTCTTCGGTCAGCAGCTGTCGCCACTCCCGATCAGATCTGTCAATTTCCTTAGACATTACACGTATGGATTAACTGCCAAATGCTGTTCATTGTATGCAGAGCAAACTAGAAAGTCAGCCCAAAAAGAATAGGGTTATTCCGCACTCAGCCAAACAGTTCAACATGCAAGATAGGCTAGTGACCTTAATCTTGGCTTGATTCTGCGGCAGTCAAAATATCATGCATTAAAACGGCTACAAGCGGTTCAATACTCCACGTCATAGATGATGAGCCAACAATGCTGTGTGCTGATTTTGTATGATAGTTGAATTTAAGCAAGGAAATCACTATGGCTCTTGAGCAGGCACCAGAGTGGCAGCCTTGGCTGAGTGGCGAGTTTGAGTTGCCCTACATGCGGGCGCTCAAACAGTTTTTGCAGCAGCAAAAAGCAGCGCAGAAAATTATTTATCCACATTCCAAAAACTGGTTTTATGCGCTAGAAACCACGCCTTTGTCTCAGGTCAAAGTGGTTATACTCGGCCAAGATCCCTACCATCAACCGGGACAGGCACATGGTTTATGTTTTTCGGTGTTGCCGGGCGTTAAACCACCGCCGTCCTTAGTCAATGTCTATAAAGAATTACAAGGAGATCTAAACATAACGCCGGTAGCGCATGGCTATCTGGACAGCTGGGCCAGACAAGGCGTGTTACTGCTAAATGCCGTGCTCACAGTTGAACACAGTCAGGCCAATGCCCATCAGGGGCAAGGCTGGGAAGCCTTTACGGACAAAGTGATTGATGTGATAAATGAGCAACGACAACACGTCGTGTTTATGCTTTGGGGCAGTTACGCACACAAGAAAGGTGCGCGCATCAATCCTGGCAAACATCTGGTGCTAAAAGCGCCACACCCATCGCCATTGTCTGCGCATCGAGGTTTTTTGGGGTGTCGTCATTTTAGTCAAGCGAATAGTTATTTAGCTGAACAGGGTTATTCTCCGATCAATTGGCAGCTGCCTAGTCAAGTTAATAAGGCCTGAGGCACTCACTTAGCGAATCAACACGACTGCCAATACACAGGCTTGATACAATTCGCGCCATGATAAATTTCAACCAAGTGTCTTTACGGCGTGGACCTCGACTGTTGTTCGAAGCTGCCAACATGCTCATTCATCCCGGTCAGCGCGTTGGGCTGACGGGCGCGAATGGTGTGGGCAAGTCGAGCCTGTTCGCCATGCTGCGCAATCAACTTCATGCCGACACCGGTGATGTCTCACTGCCGCCTGAATGGACGATTGCGCATGTGGCTCAGGAAACACCCAGTGTTGCTACTAGCGCACTGGAGTATGTGCTGGAAGGGGATCAGGAACTGACCAAGTTAATGAGGGCACTTGTACTCGCTGAACAACAGGGCGACGGTGAACGTCAGAGCCAGTTACATGATGCACTTACCCTGATAGATGGCTATACCGCGAAAAGTCGCGCCGGCAAACTCCTCAATGGACTTGGTTTTAGTTCGGCACAGGTATCTTTGCCAGTAAACACCTTTTCCGGCGGTTGGCGTATGCGGCTAAATCTGGCGCAGGCGCTGATGTGTCGCAGTGATTTATTGCTGCTGGATGAGCCGACTAATCACCTTGATTTGGAGGCAGTCTATTGGCTTGAGGAGTGGTTGCGCACCTACCCTTGTACCCTGATACTTATCTCGCACGATCGAGACTTTCTTGATCGGGTGGTGACCCATATCGCTCATATCGAACAGCAGCGGATTAAACTTTACACTGGCAATTATTCAGAGTTTGAAATTGCCAGAGCCGAACATCTTGCCAATCAGCAGGCGGCGCATCAAAAGCAGCAACGGGAAATTGCCCATATTCGTGGCTTTGTAACGCGCTTTAAGGCCAAGGCCACTAAGGCAAGACAAGCACAAAGCCGAATTAAAGCCCTGGAACGCATGGAGCTGATAGCACCTGCCCATGTCGATTCCCCGTTTCATTTTGAGTTTATGCCGCCCAGTCGGTTAACTAATCCGCTGATCACGCTGGAAAAAGCCAGTGTTGGCTATCAGACAGCTTTGCTGGAAAATCTCAACCTGAATCTTGCGCCCGGTGACCGAGTGGGCTTGCTTGGTCCCAATGGTGCCGGTAAGTCGACCCTGATCAAACTGATCGCCGGACAGATACCAACCTTGTCTGGCAAACGTAAGGAAGCTCGGGATATTCGCATTGGTTACTTTGCGCAGCATCAACTTGAGCAGTTACGTTCAGAAGACAGTGCACTCAAGCACTTACAACGATTAGACCCAAGCGCGACAGAGCAGGAATTACGCAACTTCCTAGGTGGTTTTGGCTTTGATGGTGATGCTGCGCTCAACCCAGTGGCCCCGTTCTCAGGCGGCGAAAAGGCACGTCTGGTACTGGCGCTACTGGTTTATCAGCGACCAGCCTTGTTGCTTCTGGATGAACCGACCAACCATCTGGATCTGGAAATGCGTTTAGCCTTAACGCTTGCCTTGCAAGACTATGACGGTGCGCTGGTCGTGGTCTCGCATGATCGTCATTTATTGCGCACAGTGACCGATGATTTATGGCTAGTGTCTGATGGCCAAGCAATGCCATTTGATGGTGATCTTGAAGACTATCGTCAATGGCGCTTGAGCAAGGAGAAAAAAGAGCATCAATCCACAACTGCCACAGCTGCGAGCAATAGCAAAAAACTGGATCGACAAGCTGCCGCTGCCCAGCGACAAAAATTATTACCATTGCGCAAGCAGGTTAATCTCGCCGAACAACAGTTGGAAAAACTGCATCAGGCTCTGTCAAAACTGGAACTTAAACTCGCCGATCCTGAGCTATATCAGGACAATGGCAAGGAGCAACTGAAACAACTCATCAAACAACAAGCCGAACTTAAACAACAACTGGCAGACGTCGAATATCGCTGGCTTGAGGCCAGTGAAACGCTGGAACAGGCGCAGCTGCAACAGGAGTAATCATGGCATTATTGTCATTAAAACAAGTGACCGTCAGTTTTGGCGGCCCAAATCTACTCAATCAGGTAGATTTACAAATAACCGCGGGTGAACGGCTTTGCCTGGTCGGTCGCAACGGTGCCGGCAAGTCAACGCTGATGAAATTGATCGCCGGTGAAATAAAAGCCGATGGCGGCGAAATCATTGGCCTGCAGGATGTTAAAGTCGCTCGTCTGGAACAAGAGGTCCCCGTGGGCACACATGGTTCAGTATTTGATGTTGTCGCCAGCGGTCTTGGCAATGTCGCGCCGCTGCTAACGGAATATCATCATATTATTCAGCAGTTACAGCATGACAGCAGCGATGCACTTCTTAGTAAATTAGAAAAAGCCCAGCACAAATTGGAAGCGGTGGACGGCTGGTCATTGGAGCAGCAAGTTGAAACGGTCATTTCCCGTCTGAGTCTCAATGCCGATGTCGAGTTTGATAGTCTGTCAGGCGGTATGAAACGCCGGGTCTTGTTGGCGCAGGCACTCGTTCGACAGCCCGATATCTTACTGCTTGATGAGCCGACCAACCATTTGGATATCGCGTCTATTACCTGGCTGGAAGGCTTTTTAAAAAGTTATGGCGGTACCCTGGTCTTTATCACCCATGATCGCAGCTTCCTGCAGGCATTGGCGACACGCATTGTCCAGTTGGATCGTGGCCAACTAAGCAGTTTTCCGGGAGATTATCGAAATTACCTGCAAAAGCGTGAGGAAATGCTGGCGGTAGAGGCTGAGCAAAACGCTTTATTTGATAAAAAACTGGCGCAGGAAGAAGTGTGGATTCGTCAGGGCATCAAAGCCCGGCGAACGCGTAATGAAGGGCGGGTGCGTGCCTTGCAGCAACTGAGACGTGAACGCAGTCAGCGACGGGAAGTGCAAGGCAATGTCTCAATGCAGCTTCAGGAGGCGCAACGCAGTGGCAAATTGGTCGTCGAGGCTGACACTATTGGCCAGAGTTACGATGGTCGCCAGTTGTTCAAGCAGTTTTCAACGCTGATTCAACGGGGAGACCGCATAGGTATTATCGGACCCAATGGTTGCGGTAAGAGTACTTTGCTGTCGATTTTGCTGGGTAAGGTGGCACCAGAGCAAGGCAGTATTCGCTTGGGTACCAATCTTGAAGTTGCTTATTTTGACCAGCTTCGCAGTCAGCTTGAAGAAGAGGCCAGTGTTGTCGACAACGTGGGGCAAGGACGGGATTTTGTCGAAATCAACGGTAGCAGAAAGCACATTATCGGTTATTTGCAGGATTTTTTGTTTACGCCAGACAGGGCCCGCACACCAGTCAAGGCGCTCTCAGGTGGTGAACGCAACCGATTATTACTGGCCAAGTTATTCACCCAGCCAGCCAACTTATTGGTGCTGGATGAGCCCACCAATGATCTGGATGCTGAAACACTCGATTTACTTGAAGAATTACTGGATGGTTTTGGTGGCACATTGCTGCTAGTGAGTCATGACCGTAGCTTTCTCAACAACGTCGTCACAAGTTGCATGGTCTTTGATGAGGACGGCCAACTGCGCGAATATGTCGGTGGTTATGATGACTGGCTGCAACAGCGCACAACATCAGAGCAAAACAACACCACTAAAAAGCTGACGCCAGTCGCTGCCAGCAAGCCAACGGCTAAAAAGAAATCGACGCTGACCTATCAGCAACAGCTTGATTTAAAGGCGCTGCCGGAAAAAATTGAACAACTAGAGCAACAACAGGCGGCGTTAACAGAACAAATGGGCCAAGCAGATTTTTACCAACAATCAGCCGATAAAATTCAACTGGCGCAGGCGCATCTGGATGAAGTAAACGCAGCGTTGGAAGTCTGCTATGCAACATGGATGGAGCTTGAGGCATTACAGCAACAATAAGCCACCAACTGAATAACGGAGCACGCGTTGCGAGCTCTGCTGTTGACGGCTAATTATTCGTCGAGAAGTGCATCGCGAGTATCTTCACGCAGGTGAGGCAAAATCCACATTTCATACATTGAAACAACCCACATGAAGGCGAATGACAATGCCATTGCTGTGCCGCCTAGCATCACCAGCCATGCGAAATTCGGGTTGAGACGCGTCAGCCACCATGCTGAAATATCAATCAGCAAAAACACGTAAGGCATTACGATCACAGTGGCTTTAAGTTTACGGGGCACCCCAGAAGCAAGGCTGAAGATCAAGCCGACGAACATGAAGATAAACGCGATACCAAACAAGTGGATGTGCGATACCCGAGCCAGTGAGTGAATAGTTGCGCCAGTGTCAATTTCAGCGGTTTTTTGCAGATTAGCTAGGTTAGTAAAGTCGGGTACCGGCATGCCGGAGGCGGCATTGTGACAGGCAATACATTTATTTTCGACAATTTCATCAATACCAAGGTCAAAGTACAACTCAGCATCCGCGCCTTGATGGACCCACTCGATGTTCTCCGCGCGCTCTTCATCACTAGCCATTGGTTTCATTGAACCATGCAGTTTATTTTCCAGCAGCGAACCGCTGCGATTACCATAGTAGCTGTAGACAATATCATCAATTGACAGGCCCCATTCGCCATCGGCCATTCCATGGGTCAGCTGTATTTGAACCAGCGCCATCAGATAACCGACAGCAACCACAGTCAGATAGCCGGTAAATAGGGCTTTTAGCGCTAGGCCCTGACTACTGAGATTGAGGTAATGCTGCTTTGCCATGACAATTTCCTTGATTTAAGCCTACAAGATGTAATGTTTTTACCTTAGCCTGTCTAATCCAGCAAGTTAAAATGTTTCTACTCGACGATTAGCCAATAGCTGCTTAGGTGGTGGTGTTGAGGTCGTTCG
>SKGV01000045.1 GCA_007117275.1 Methylophaga sp. | reverse complement strand
TGCCGCTAAACGACCCTTTCTTTGTGATTGCCACTCAGAACCCAACACATCAGATCGGTACATTTCCACTGCCCGAATCGCAGCTGGATCGTTTTCTGATGCGCATAGCCATTGGTTATCCGGATGCCCAGGCTGAACATGATCTACTCCGCGGGCAAGATCGCCGAGAGCTGCTGCAAGGTCTGTCATCACAACTCACTGTCTCTGAGCTGGTGCGGCTTCAACGGCAGGTTGACGGCATCACTGTCAGTAGCCCATTGATTGATTATGTCCAGGCACTTTTGAATTACACACGGCAATCCGGCCGTTTTGTCTCAGGCTTATCACCCCGGGCTGGCTTAGGGCTGGTCAGAGCAGCTAAAGCATGGGCCTGCATTGATGGCAGAGATTTTGTCCTACCCGAAGATGTGCAAAGTGTTTTAGCAAGCGTGGTCGAGCATCGCCTGCAACCCAGCGACAGTCGCCCGCAAGCGGACTGGCTAAACGAAATGTTGCAAACGGTGCCGATTCCTCGCTAATGCAGTCTATCTTATCCAGATTACGTCGCACGCGCAGTCAGCCAAGGGCATTCATACTACCCAATCGCTATGGTTACGGCTTCGCCTTGCTGCTCATCGTCATGTTGTTGGGTGCCATTAACTACAACAACAGTCTGGCACATTTACTGGTATTTTTGCTGGCCGGCACGGGACACGTTGCGATGCATCATTGTTACCGCAATGTCAGCCGACTCACATTAACAGCCGGTCAGGCAGGCACGAGTTTTGCCGGGGATCATATTCAACTGCCTCTCACTATCTCTAATACAGCTGCACACCCCATCAGCCAGGTTGCGATTGCCAGTATGGACAACGAAAAATTTCGCAGTTGGCTGCCGTTTCGCCACTACAGCCAATATCAATTGCGAGCACAGTTGCCGCGGATCGACGCACAACAGACCCAGATACTGTCACTGCCCATTCCAACCAGACAACGTGGCTGGCAAAAAATTGGTCGATGACGGGTATCGAGTGTTTATCCGCTGGGTTTGCTTAATTGCTGGTTTTTTGTCGAAATAGACTCTGAAGTCCTCGTTTACCCAAAACCACATGGCAACAAACCTATGCCAAATTCTGCTGATGGTGATGAGCATCGCGGCATGACAGAAATGGCCGGCGATGATGACTTTGCAGGCTTTCGTCGCTTCAGGCCTGGCGAAAACCATCGCCAAATCGCTTGGAAGGCACTGGCACGTGATGACGTTCTTCGTGCTAAGCAGTACACACAGCCCAGTAGTTATCATCAAGCCTTTCGTTGGCGGGATGTCTCAGGCATTGCTGGCACTGAAAATAAACTATCGCAACTGTGTCAATGGATATGTACTGCGCACCAGCAAGGCAATCGATTTTCGTTGCACTTACCTGGCCTGTCGATTGCTGCAGGGCATGACAGCGCCCACTTTCATCGTTGTCTAAGCGCGCTGGCTGAGTATGAAGGCTAGTCGTCAAGCACCGCCAGCATCGGCTATCAAGTGGTTGATTGCCACACTGTTACTGATTGCCATGCCGCACTTTCTGCACTTGCCTGCATGGTTAAGTATGCTTTTTATTGCCGTCTTGGGCTGGCGTCTAATGAACAGTCTGCGTGGCTGGCCATTACCTGAACATCACCTCTTACTACGAGTCGCGCACATAGGGCTGGCACTCACCGCTGTGATATTGGTGATCGCACACTACGGCATGACCATTGCCCGAGATGCGGGCGTCGCCATGCTTACCGTGCTGCTGGCATTTAAACTCCTAGAAACGAAGGATATTCGTGATTATTACCTTAGCTGTTTTTTGGCGTTTTTTCTGATTGCAACACAGTTTTTCTTTCAAGAGTCGATGCTGATTGTGCTGTTGATGATAGTCAGTGTGCTGCTACTGACCAGCTGCATGATTAGCGTCAACGATACGCATAGCAGCATCCATCAGCGACTGAAAACTTCTGGTGTTTTGCTGCTGCAAGCCACACCGATGATGGTGCTTTTGTTCGTGCTGTTTCCCAGAGTGCCGGGGCCGTTATGGGGCGTTGCTAATGAATATATCGACGTGGCAGATAGCATGCCCTCTGGCATGACGCTTGGCGGACTGCCGTCACTACCACAAGGGCAGACTGGCATTGCTGAAGCGATGCATGTTGGCAGAATCAGTGATCTGGTGCAGTCTGATGCTATCGCCTTTCGGGTCAGGTTTGTCGATAACCTGATTCCACCCCATCACCTCCTCTACTGGCGAGGCCCGGTGCTTTGGCATACTGATGGTGAGCAATGGCAACCACTGACTGATGATTCGCAAGCCTTCCAGCCTGACATTTCATTCGATGATCAGCAACGCTATGACTACACAATGACGCTGGAGCGTCACAACCAAAGGTGGTTATTTGCACTGGATATGCCTGACAGCACACCTCAACAAATCCATGCGACCATCACTAGCGAGGGCAGCCTGATTGGCTCGGAGGTTATCCGTAAACGCAGCCAGTTTAGTCTAAGCTCAATCCCTGATTATCAATTCAACGCAGACCATGAGCCACTGTTGAAGCACGCACTGAAACTGCCAGACGATGAACACCCTCAATCTCGTCAACTGGCGTAGCAATTACGCATGCAGTATCCACAATCAAACGACTACGTTCGGGCAGTACTCAACTATTTTGCCGAGCAACCCTTTTATTACACCCTGTCTCCTCCCCCTTTAACTGGTGATGTCATTGACCGATTTTTGTTTGATAGTCGTCATGGTTTTTGCGAACACTATGC
>SKGV01000041.1 GCA_007117275.1 Methylophaga sp. | reverse complement strand
CTGCCCAAGCCTCATCAGATAAAGCCATCATCCCTATCCTCACTGCGGCTATCCACACATACCGTCGCAACAAGAAAAACTGACTCAAAATTAAATCTAAACCAAGGCCATGAATATGACCGAAGCAGACAAGCCTCTTGGCATCACGGACGTCGTTCTCCGTGACGCCCACCAATCACTGTTCGCAACACGAATGCGACTTGATGACATGTTGCCCATTGCTGACAAACTCGATCAAGTAGGCTTTTGGTCGATCGAAAGTTGGGGTGGCGCTACGTTTGATGCATGCATCCGTTACTTGGGGGAAGATCCCTGGCACCGCATTCGCAGCCTGAAGGCTGCCATGCCAAACACCCGCCAGCAAATGCTGCTCAGAGGACAAAACCTGCTGGGCTATCGTCATTATGCTGACGATGTCGTTCGAAAATTTGTTGAGCGGGCAGCCATCAACGGTGTTGATGTGTTCCGCGTGTTTGATGCGATGAACGATCCGCGCAATCTGGAAGTGGCAATCAAGGCAGTGCTGGAAAACGATCGTCATGCGCAAGGGACTATGGCCTACACCATTAGCCCTGTTCATACCCTAGATATGTGGGTTGAAATGGCCAAACAGATCGAATCCATGGGCGCCAACTCACTATGCATAAAAGACATGGCTGGACTATTAACACCCTACGCAGCCTTTGAGCTGGTCAGTCATCTTAAAGCAGCCGTCAATATTCCCATCCACATGCACTCTCATGCGACTACTGGCCTGTCCACGGCCACTATCCTGAAAAGTGTTGAAGCCGGGGTCGACCATGTTGACAGTGCTATTTCGTCAATGTCCATGACCTATGGGCACTCCGCCACTGAATCCGTCGTTTCGATTTTTAAGGGCAGCAAACGCGATACCGGTCTAGACATTACCTTGCTGGAGGAAATCGCCGCTTACTTTCGTGAAGTCAGAAAGAAATATGCCAAGTTTGAGGGCTCACTTCGGGGTGTTGACTCGCGTATTCTGGTCGCTCAGGTGCCAGGCGGCATGCTGACTAACATGGAGAGTCAGCTTCGCGATCAAGATGCACTAGATCGAATGGATGAAGTATTGCTCGAAATCCCCCGAGTTCGAGAAGATCTCGGTTTCATCCCTCTGGTGACCCCAACCTCACAGATTGTTGGTACTCAAGCGGTTATCAATGTCCTGACTGGCGAACGTTACAAATCAATCACTGAAGAAACCGCAGGGGTGTTACGCGGTGAGTATGGCGCAGCACCCGCCCCATACAATCAGGAACTGCAAGCACGTGTATTGAGCGATGGACAGCAAGTCATTGATTGCAGACCTGCTGATCTGCTCGAACCAGAAATGGAAAAGCTAACGGGCGAATTGCTTCAGCTGGCTGAACAGGACAACATCAAGCTTGCGGATGGTGACAAGCAAATTGACGATGTTCTCACCTATGCTTTGTTTAGCCAGACAGCATTAAAATTTCTTAAAAACCGTGATAATCCCGAAGCATTTGAACCGGTCCCGAGTCAAGAAACGACTTTGCAGACTCAAAGTGGTTCATCAATCAGCTCAACGGACTCTGGTCCAGAAACCTACACCGTCAATGTCAACGGTCATTCCTATGTGGTTGAAGTCAATGCCGGTGGCGATATCAGCCAGGTGGCCACAACAGCTCATGCACCTGAAGTTGCGACCACTGGAGAGCCCATCAGCGCCCCACTGTCTGGAAATATCTGGAAAGTGCTAGTGAGCGAGGGACAGACAGTTGAGGAAGGAGACGTCATGCTTATCCTAGAAGCAATGAAGATGGAAACGCAAATTGTAGCCTCAAAAGGTGGTAGTGTAAGTTCAATCATGGTCAAACCCGGCGACACTGTCAAAGTCGGCCAAACCTTGCTAACTGTCGGCTGAGGATCTGCTCAATGGAAAAGTTTTTACAGTTATGGGAAAACACCGGCTTTTATCAGATTGAACTCGGTCAGGCAGTGATGATTGCGATTGGTATGTTCCTACTTTACCTGGCGATCAAGAAAAATTTTGAACCCCTACTGTTGGTACCTATTGGTTTTGGTGCGGTACTGGCCAACATTCCAGCAGCCGGCATAGCGGAACCCGGCGGTCTGCTTCACATCATGTATGTGATTGGTATCGAGAGTGGCGCCTTTCCCTTACTGATTTTCATGGGTGTCGGTGCCATGACTGACTTCGGGCCGCTACTGGCGAACCCGAAAACCTTATTTTTGGGTGCTGCAGCACAGTTTGGTATCTTTGCTACTCTCGGTGGCGCCATTTTGCTGTCCTATTTTGGTATGTTCAATTTCAGCCTGGGTGACGCAGCCGCTATTGGAATTATTGGCAGTGCCGATGGCCCCACGGCTATTTATGTTGCGAGTAAATTAGCGCCTGAACTGCTTGGGGCAATTGCTGTTGCTGCCTATGCCTATATGGCACTGGTACCTCTCATTCAACCGCCTATCATGCGCGCACTGACTACTGACGCGGAACGCAAAATCCGCATGCATCAGCAACGTCATGTCTCACAACGTGAAAAGATTCTGTTCCCGCTGTTGCTATTGGTCTTGGTCGCATTCCTGCTTCCGGATGCAGCACCTCTGTTGGGTATGTTCTGTTTTGGTAACTTGATGAAAGAGTGTGCGGTAGTGGATCGTTTAAGTAATACGACACAAAACTCCCTTATCAATACTGTGACTATCTTCTTGGGATTGGCGGTCGGTTCACGACTCCATGCCGAGTCGTTTTTAAATGCAACGACCTTGGGCATTCTTTCACT
>SKGV01000097.1 GCA_007117275.1 Methylophaga sp. | reverse complement strand
CCCAGATTGCCCTCGGCATTTTCAAAATCAATCGGGTTAACCTTGTGTGGCATGGTCGAGGAGCCGATTTCACCCTTAACCGTTTTTTGTTTGAAATAGCCAATGGAAATATAACTCCAGACATCGCGGCAGAAGTCGATCAATACCGTATTAAAGCGAATCATCGCCTGAAACAGTTCAGCCATGTAGTCGTGCGGCTCGATTTGGGTTGTGTACTTGTTCCAACGCAGGCCAAGCTCAGTCACGAATGCATGTGCCATCATTGACCAGTCAACATCGGGGTAGGCGCAAAGATGGGCGTTATAGTTGCCAACCGCACCATTCATTTTGCCGTACAGCAGCACTGCAGCGATATGTGTGCGTTGTAATTCCAGCCGATGAACCACATTAGCGATTTCTTTCCCAAGCGTGGTGGGGGAGGCCGGCTGTCCATGGGTGCGAGACATCATCGGCGTGGCTGCGTGTTGGTGGGCCATAGTACGCAGAGTTGCGATGATGCTGTCTATTTCCGGCAAGATCACCTGTTCGCGTGCATTTTTCAGCATGATGCCATAGGCAGTGTTGTTGATATCTTCCGAGGTGCAAGCAAAGTGCACAAACTCACTGACATTATTCAGCTCGGCATTGGCTTTGAATTTGTCTTTGATGAAATACTCAACCGCTTTTACATCGTGGTTAGTGGTTCGTTCTATGTGTTTGATCGCCTGAGCATCTTCCACAGAGAACTGGTCAACGATTTGTTGCAGAAATTGTTCGGCGTCTGCGCTGAGTTTGGGGACTTCAACGATTGCGGCGTTATTGCTGAGCAGATGCAACCAGCGCAGCTCCACCTCAACCCTGGCTCGCAGTAACCCATACTCACTGAAATGCTCCCGTAGGGCTTTGGTTTTATCGGCATAGCGGCCATCTACAGGTGAAATAGCGGTGAGTGCGGTCAGCTCCATGAAGTCTCCATCATATCGGATTACAAATGCGCAAAATTATAGCAGAAAGCGCTATCTTGATTAGGCGATATTGTGTGTTTTGCGCTAAGATACAGCCTTATGTTGAATTCACCCCGGGGAGCGAAATTCGTGCTTAAAGACTATCAACACCACCTGAACGAAAGAGCGCAACAAGGATTACCACCACTCCCTCTAGACGCTAGACAGGTTTCAGAGATCGTTGCGTCTCTCAAGACCGCTAATGTCGAGGATAATGAACAGTTGCTGGAGTTGCTTGTTCATCGCGTTCCACCTGGTGTTGATGAAGCGGCGTATGTCAAAGCAGCGTTTCTCGCTGATGTGGCTAAAGGCGAGACCGAGTGTCAGTTGATCGATCCGGTTTATGCCACCAAGTTACTGGGCACCATGATGGGTGGCTACAATATCCAGCCACTGATTGAGTTACTTGACAATGAAGTGACCGCTGATGCCGCCGCAACGGCATTATCTCGCACCCTGATGGTATATGATGCCTATCACGATGTGGTTGAGAAAGCAGCGAGCAACCCATACGCCAAACGCGTATTGCAATCATGGGCTGACGCTGAATGGTTTCTCGACAAAACGGCGTTACCCGAAACGCTCACCGTCACCGTACTGAAAGTTCCAGGTGAAACCAATACCGATGATCTTTCGCCGGCAACTGCAGCGTGGAGCCGTCCAGATATTCCACTGCATGCTAAAGCCATGCTGCAAACGAAAATGCCGGAAGCCCTGGAGCTTATCAACACACTCAAACAAAAAGGTCATCCACTGGCCTATGTAGGCGATGTGGTGGGCACCGGTTCCTCGCGTAAATCAGCCATCAACTCGGTGTTATGGCACCTTGGTCATGACATCCCCTATGTTCCCAACAAGCGCCAAGGTGGGGTGATTCTTGGCAACAATATCGCGCCAATCTTTTTCAATACTGCCGAAGACTCGGGTGCATTGCCGATTGAATGTGATGTGCAGCAGATGGAAAGCGGTGATGTCATCACCATCTTGCCGTATGAGGGCAAAATTGTTAACGAGGCAGGCGATGTCATTTCAGAATTCAACCTCAAGCCGACCACACTGCCAGATGAAGTGCGAGCTGGTGGCCGCATTCCACTAATCATCGGTCGCGGTCTGACTGATAAGGCGCGTGAATCACTAGGCATCGCAGCATCCACCGTGTTTAAACGACCTGTTGAGCCTGTGCACAGTGACAAAGGTTTCACCCTGGCTCAGAAAATGGTCGGGCGTGCTTGTGGTGTTAAGGGTGTTCGTCCTGGTAGTTACTGCGAACCTAAAGTCACCACCGTCGGTTCACAAGATACCACTGGCGCTATGACCCGTGATGAACTCAAAGAACTCGCCTGTCTGGGCTTTTCCGCTGATTTGGTGATGCAGTCGTTTTGCCATACTGCGGCTTATCCAAAACCGGTCGATATCAAGTTACAACACGAATTGCCAGAGTTTATCAGCACACGCGGGGGCGTTTCATTGCGACCGGGGGATGGAGTGATTCATTCATGGCTAAATCGGATGATCTTGCCTGATACCGTTGGGACTGGCGGTGATTCTCACACCCGATTCCCCATTGGTATCAGTTTCCCTGCGGGTTCTGGGCTTGTGGCTTTTGGCGCAGCGCTCGGAGTGATGCCATTGGATATGCCGGAATCAGTCCTGGTTCGTTTCAAAGGCGAAATGCAGCCCGGCATTACCTTGCGTGATCTGGTCAATGCCATTCCGTATGTGGCAATTCAACAAGGCTTACTCACCATTGAGAAGAAAGGTAAGAAAAATATCTTTAACGGTCGAGTACTGGAAATTGAAGGGCTGCCCGATTTGAAGGT
>SKGV01000165.1 GCA_007117275.1 Methylophaga sp. | reverse complement strand
TTCATGATAGAATTAGCCGCTTTTAAACACTTCGCTGTATTTATCGTAAGGGCTCAATTAAATCGTTATGCAAACCCGTATTCGCGAAATTCCATACAACTACACGTCATTCTCTGATCGCGAGATCGTGATCCGATATATGGGAGAAGCATCGTGGGACATTCTGCAACAGTTGCGTGGACAACGCAAAACCGGTCGCAGTGCCAAGATGCTGTTCGAGGTGTTGGGCGATATGTGGGTGATCTCGCGCAACCCCTTTATTCAGGACGATTTGGTAGAAAACCGCAAGCGATGGGATTCACTTCGCCACGCCTTGCATCACCGCTTGGATCAGATTCGTCAGCGTGCACGTGAAAACGATAATGAGCTAGCACTAAAACTCGAGCAAACCGCCCGTGAGGCAGTACAGCGTTTCGAACGCGAATTACTAAGCGTAGCTGAACGCAGGCGCGTGGTATTACGACGTTTGAGTCGCGCAACTAAGAAACATAACATCCAGTTTGACGGTTTGGCACGGGTATCTCACGTGACCGATGCAACCGACTGGCGTGTGGAATACCCGCTTGCTGTGGTTACACCTGACAGCGAGGAAGAAATGGCCGAGATCATTGCCGCATGTATTGAACTCGGCTTGACCGTCATTCCTCGTGGCGGCGGTACCGGCTATACCGGAGGTGCTATTCCGCTGACGGCAGATAGTGTGGTGGTCAATACCGAGAAGCTTGAGGGCTTGGGTGAAGTGGTTTATCGCACATTGCATGGTCGTGATGACGAGGTCGCTACCGTTCGGGCTGAAGCCGGTGTAGTGACCCGACGGGTATCCGATCTGGCTGGATTGAATGGACTGGTTTTTGCGGTAGACCCAACCTCACAGGATGCCTCGACTATCGGCGGTAATGTTGCCATGAATGCCGGTGGTAAAAAGGCCGTGATGTGGGGAACCGCGCTCGATAATCTGGTTTCATGGCGCTTGGTGACGCCAGATGCGAGCTGGATGGAAGTCGAGCGACTCAATCATAATATGGGCAAGATTCATGATATCGAGACCGCGCGTTTTCGAATCCATCGCCTTGCAGCGGATGGCAAAACACCCATCGCAGACCCAGAAGACATTGCCATTCCTGCCAGAGAGCTGCGCAAAAGCGGCTTAGGTAAAGATGTCACCAACAAATTCCTGGGTGGTTTGCCGGGCATTCAAAAAGAAGGGTGTGATGGTCTAATCACCTCGGCAGTGTTCGTATTGCATCGGATGCCGCAGTTTATTCGTACCATCTGCCTCGAATTTTTTGGCAACGATCTGAGCAAAGCCGTACCAGCCATTGTTGAAACCAAGAATTTTCTCGATGCCAATAAGAATATTCTGCTGGCGGGTATGGAGCATCTTGACGAGCGTTATGTCAAAGCAGTCGATTATTCCACCAAAGCGCCACGATCTACGCCCCCCAAAATGGTGTTGCTTATTGATGTGGTCGGCGATGATGAAGATGCGGTTGCAGAAGCCTGTTCTGAAGTAGTCAGGTTGGCCAATGCCCGTGACGGTGAAGGCTTTATTGCCGTGAGCCCTGAAGCTAGATCACGTTTTTGGGCTGACCGGGCGAGAACGGCGGCCATTGCCCGCCACACCAATGCCTTTAAAATCAACGAAGATGTGGTGATTCCGCTGGAACGTCTGGCCGAATACAACGACGGCATCGAGCGTATCAATATTGTCCAATCAACTCGCAACAAGCTGAAAACTGCCGCGGCAGTTATTGACTATCTCCAGCATGAACCTAAAGCACTGAAACAGCAGCTCAAAAAGCTGGACGACAGTGCTGAGAATGACGCTATTTTGCACTCTAAAGTCGATACGGCCGTTCAGCATTTGCAGGTGGTCACTGCCCGCTGGCAGCAAGTGCTGGATCACCTAGATGCACCTGTCGAGCCGGTATTGGATATGTTATCAGATGCGGCCAAGGCTAATTTGAACAAAGGTGATACCTTGTTCAAAGTATTGCAGCGTCGTGATCTGCGAATTTCTTACCGGGATGAAGTTGAAAAACCGCTCAAGGAGCTGTTCCAGGGTCAAGCGCTGGAAGCGCTGCGACATAAGCTTGATGAAATACATGCCGAGCATCGCTCGGGTCGATTGTTTGTGGCGACACACATGCATGCCGGTGATGGCAACGTACACACCAATATTCCAGTCAACTCAAACGACTATGAAATGATGCATGAAGCTGAGCGCATCGTTGATGAAGTCATGGCACTTGCTGAGCGACTTGGCGGGGTGATTTCCGGTGAACATGGAATCGGTTTGACCAAGATGCAGTATCTGGACAAACCGACCATTGACGCCTTTGCCAGCTATAAGCAAAAAGTCGATCCGCATGGCCGCTTTAATGCCGGCAAGTTAATGCCCGGTTCGGGGCTTGAGCGTGCCTACACGCCGTCATTGCGCTTATTGCAACAAGAAGCCTTAATACTAGAGGCCAGTGCACTGGGTGATTTAAATAATGACATCAAGGATTGCCTGCGTTGTGGCAAATGCAAACCCGAATGTACCACGCATGTGCCGCGGGCAAATTTATTATACTCACCGCGTAACAAGATTCTTGGCACCGGCTTGCTGATTGAGGCATTCCTCTACGAAGAGCAAACTCGACGCGGTATTTCAGTGCGGCATTTCGAAGAAATGAATGACGTGGCGGATCATTGCACGGTGTGCCATCGCTGCCTGAATCCATGTCCGGTCAATATAGACTTTGGCGATGTCACCATGAAATTGCGCTCGATTCTTAAAGAGCGTGGCCAGCGACATGCCAACTT
>SKGV01000033.1 GCA_007117275.1 Methylophaga sp. | reverse complement strand
CGATGGTTTTACCGGCACATAGTGACCAGTAAATACTTGTCTTGGTGAATGATCAAGACCATCTTGACTGGCTTCGGGGTCACAGTTGAGCGAACGCATCAATGAATAATCAGCGCAGCTGGCAAGATCATCAAAGCTGTCAATGACAGCACCAGCAGTGTTGATTGGATCATCCATTTTTAGTTGCTTGAGGCTGTTTTTGTTCATCTGGTGCTTATGTGGTCTGATTGAAACGCATCATGTTCAGACTAGCACCAAGGTGGGTTGTCACCAAGCATTTAGCTGCCAGCTTTTCTGGTATCACAAGCCAGACAGGTCTGTTACAACCTGCCTGGCATAAATGAGCTCGAGTTTAATCGAGACTCTCCTCGGTAAAATATAGCTCTGTGAAGGTGACGGAAGCGTCATGCGTACCCACCCAGACTCGATATTCGCCAGTCAGCGGTTGATGAAACTCTATTCCGGGGTTCAATCCCAGATTAGGGTGATCATCGCTGCAGTACCAATAGCCACTGGGATCAATCACAGCCAGCGTGGTATCCGTACCATCGGGTGTAAAAGCATATATTGAAAATGGATAAGGCCCTGCGATGAAATCCACCACGACATCAGGGCCGCTGGCGTTGACCCAGCCCAAGCATGTGTCTGCCACTTCAACATTCAGGTTGGCATTGCCGCCCGCGGCAATCTCTACCAAGAAAGGATCATTTTCGTAGCCGGTTACAAGTGCATATCGGCCAAATAATGGTTCAGCCCAGAGTTGAATTGACTCAGAGTGCTTTTCAAAGCTGCCATACAAATCCGGCGAGATGGAACCCGCGTAGTCCTCCACTAAAGGCTCATCAGCAAACATGCTGCTGAGTCCTGTCCAGGCAAGATCTAACAGGGGTAGGAAGTCCTCAAATGACTGGTTGTTAATGGTCAATGCACCATCGGAAAAGCGCAGTGTGCTGACGATGTGTTGGGCATCAATTTTCAACCATGGCATGTCAGACAAGACCGCCAGCGTGGCAAAGTAGGTGCTATCTGCAGAGGTAGTGTCGTCAGTTTGCAGTAAGGTCACGATGCTCTTGAGTGCTGAGGTATCCAAATGGGCTCTGGCGTCAAGTTGCACAGCATCTATCAAGGCTTCGATATCGCTCCAGTCAATATGTTCATCTCCGGCAAATGTGAGTGAGAAATTGGCATTGAAACCACCACCGTCATTCATGTGAAAGCCTAGACGTTCCAGTGACAGTGTGGGGTGTCCTGCCAAAAGCTCACGCAAGGCTTGCTCGGCGTCGGCGGCATCATCTTCAGATACATCGAGGGCATAGCCACTTTTTGCATATTGATCGTGCAGACGCACAAGCTCGGCATACGGTTCAACAGAGAGTTGGCTGAGCGAAAGCACCAATTCAGTATTGGCCAAGGAGACTTTATGATCGTCAAACTCAACATCGATGGCACCAGTCTTGAAGGCAGTTTCATTGGTGATTTGACCGTTTTTGTGACGTGTTGCTGCCAGCAGAGCAATGTCGTTTAGATGCAGTTTAGTAGTGCCTCCGTGAGCATGAATAGCATCAGTCTGCAGTGCGCCTTGTCCGATCCACACAAACGGCATGAGTAGTCGATAATCTCCATCTAGCCGCAATGATTCAAGTGAGAAATAAACACGCTCGCCTGCCTCGACGACATCAAAGCTGATTTTTGGCAGATCCAAAACAAAATCAAACTGCTGCTGATTCGGCTCAATGTTAACCAGCAGCTGCAATGGTTCCAACACCACATCAATAGCTTGGTCCAGATAGTCAATCACAAACTTACCTTGATAACCGATGCTTTGCAGTTCCGCACGTAACTTACCACCCAAGGTCATCGCTGCGGACAAAGACAGCACCGGCGCTTGACCGGGGTATTGAGGTAACGCATCACGTAATGCTTCCGGCAGTGGTAAGGTCCACTCGGTTGCGGCAAGGGCAAACCCAAATGGGCCGCCTACCCAAGGGCCTTGCTGAATGGGCAAGCTGCCTTTGAGGTGCAGTGTGTTGTCAAAATCAGGATCAAACTCGGCAAATGCAGCCTGCATATCTGGCTGAGTGATTTGCAGCGTTAAATCGTATTCTAAATGTCCCTGAAACCAGCCGGGATGATAAACAAACTGCCTCACTCGGACATCATCACGGGCAACGAGGACCAGATTGTGGGCTTCTACTTCACTAGCGATTTTACCACCGAGCAAACGAGGCAATGACAGTGCGATGATGATGGGCAGTAAGAGAAAAACCCAAGTTTTGTATGATTTCATGTAAACCCTTGATAAAAATTTGTCGTCGAATATTAGCAGGAAAACTTGTAAGCCCCATCAATCTGAGATGCTGATATTATATGAGTAAACGAAAAAAACGAATAAAAATTTAATTGTTTCGTAAAATTCGCAATTGTGTTAGCTTAGAATCGAAACATGTTTTGAGATTGTTGTGAGCTTGAAGTCACAGAATTATCGAAAATCATGGCACTGATAACGGTCTTTACTGCTAACCATGTTGTTTTGAGGGTATGGCTTGGCCGTTTTGAGTGAATGTAGGTGCCCATGCTAACGCAGTAGCTTCTGAAGTCTGCGTTACATCAACCATTTAACTTCTTGTCTGGAAATCAGTATGAGCCTTAATAAGGAATCATTGACGATGACGCTGGTTGAGCAAATCGGCTTCAGTAAATCGGAATCAAAAGACCTCGTCGATATTTTTTTTGAGCAGATGAAGGACACGCTCACTTCTGGTGAAGAGATTAAAATTCACGGCTTTGGTAACTTCAGGCTCCGAGAAAAACAGCAAAGACCCGGCAGAAACCCAAAGACAAAAGAAGACTATACCAT
>SKGV01000159.1 GCA_007117275.1 Methylophaga sp. | reverse complement strand
GTGCAGTGATTCAACCCGGCGGCTCAATGCGTGATGATGAGGTCATCGCCGCAGCCGATGAGCATGGTATCGCAATGGTGTTTACCGGCATGCGTCATTTTAGACACTAAACAATCACGCTGGCTCAGGCTGTCATCAAGGCAGCCGGCTTTAAATGTGCCAAGAGGCAGGTTTTGCACAGGCAATACATGACGCGGCTGCCTGACCCTTTCGTTTTCTCAGTGGCTCTTTTATCATGTCCTATTGTTAAGCCTTCCCAGAGATGCCCGAATGATCAAAGTTGGAATCGTTGGCGGCACCGGTTACACCGGTGTCGAATTACTGAGACTACTGGCCTGTCACCCTGAGGTATCACTGCAGGTGATTACCTCACGTGCTGAGTCTGGGCTGCCGGTCAGCGACCTCTATCCGAACCTGCGCGGCCACCTTGATCTAAATTTCTCCGAACCCGACACAGATGCCTTGGCACAATGTGATGTGGTGTTTTTTGCCACACCACATACAGTGGCGATGGCAAGCGTGCCGCAGTTGTTGCAGCGTGGTGTTCGTGTCATCGATCTTTCCGCAGATTTTCGCCTCAAGGACATTGCCCTATGGGAGCATTGGTACCAAGTTAAACATAGTTGTCCCGATCTGGTGTCTCAGGCCGTGTACGGCTTGCCCGAAGTGAATCGCGCACAGATTCGTGATGCTCAACTTGTTGCCGTCCCCGGATGCTATCCAACAGCAGTGCAACTTGGCTTTTTGCCTCTGCTCGAAGCCGGCGTGGTGAGCAAAGATCATTTGATTGCAGACGCCAAATCAGGGGTCAGTGGTGCAGGCCGCAAAGCGGCTTTAGGCACGCTGCTTACTGAAGCCAGTGAGAGCATGAAAGCCTATGCGGTGGCAGGACACCGCCATTTGCCAGAAATATCACAAGGCCTGAATCAAATGGCTGGCGAAACGGTTGACTTCACCTTTGTGCCTCATCTAACACCGATGATTCGCGGCATTCATGCAACGCTGTATAGCACTCTGAATCAGGAAGTCGATGTTCAAAGGCTATTTGAGCAGCGTTTCGCCAACGAGCCGTTTGTCGATGTCATGCCGGCAGGCTCACATCCTGAAACTCGCACGGTGAGAGGCGCAAACGTCTGTCGTATTGCGGTTCACAGACCACAGAATGGCAATACCGTCGTGGTATTGTCTGTGATAGATAATCTGGTCAAAGGCGCATCCGGACAGGCGATTCAGAACATGAATATCATGTTTGGCCTGGATGAACAGCTCGGCATTAATAGCATAGCGATGCTGCCCTAAATGTCTGTCAATGATCGCTACGTCATCAGTCCGCATCGACCGCTCAGATGTCTGGGCGTAGCACTGTTCATTATGCTACTAACCAACACACTTCAAGCCTGGTATCACTATCACGACACCTATGATAGTGACCGCGCGCTGGCACAATTAAAAAAGCAGCATCAGCAAACATTGGCTGATCATCATGATTTACTCAAAAAATATCATCAAGCAATGAGCAGCGTGAACGACCACCAGCAACAACTCGCCCTGCAAACGGCCATGACAGATGAGCTTGGCATCAGGCTGGGACAGATGCAGCAAAAAGTGCTGGATTTAAATAAAGAACTGGTTTTTTATCAGACAATTACTCAAGGCAATAACACCGGTGAACTGCAAATCCGGGAATTGGAACTTCGACAAGATAAGACTGAGGCGGATCACTATCGCTTTAGAGTTGTTATCACACAAGGACAAAATCTCAACGCCCCGATCACTGGGCAGGTTGAACTGACACTTAATCACAGCAATGCGGATGAATCGCAAAGCAGTAGTATCGCCGCAGAACACAATCTGAATCTCCGGCATGTGCAAGTTTTGGAAGGCGCTTTCAAAACAGAAACCCATGCAGCGCCAGAATCAATCACTGTCACACTTCGCCAGGACAATAAAACGCTTCTGACACGTAACTTTGACTGGCTGCCGGAATAACACGAGGTAACGTAATGTTTGGCAAGAAACAAGCACAAAAAAAACGCAAAAACATGCGCATCGACACACTGATTGGTGAGAAAACGCATGTTCAAGGTGACATTATTTTCAGCGGCGGACTGAGAATTGACGGCAAAGTCAGTGGCAATATCTTCATCGACAGTGATCTTCAGGCAGTGCTCAGTCTGAGCGAGCTAGGCGTGATCAATGGTGAGATTCGCGTTCCCTACTTAATCATCAATGGTGAAGTAAACGGCAACGTCTATGTCTCACAACATCTGGAACTCGGCTCCGCCGCCAAAGTCACTGGCAATATCTTCTACCAAACGCTAGAAATGGCGACGGGCTGTGAAGTCAATGGTCAGATGATCCACATGACGGCTGACAACACAGCTGAAACCCAGCAAATCGACTGTTCCAGCGACCATGAAACGCCTAGTTTACACTTGGAAAAACAGGATTAATTCTTGACTAAATTAGTCAGAATTGGCATAGTTAAAAATACGAAACAACTTTAAATCCGGAGACTTTCATGACCAGCGACATGCCTAGCCCAGTAATTTTTACCGATGCGGCGGCCAGCAAAGTCAGTGAACTTATTGCTGATGAGGGTAATGACCAACTCAAACTTCGTGTGTTCATCTCAGGGGGTGGCTGCTCCGGTTTTCAATACGGATTCACCTTTGAAGAAACCGTCAGCGAAGGTGACTTTGAAGTGGAAAAATCGGGCGTAACATTGCTGATTGACCCAGCCAGTTATCAATACCTTGTTGGCGCAGAAATTGACTACACTGATGGTGTTGAAGGCTCACAATTTGTTATTCGCAATCCAAATGCCACCACTACCTGCGGCTGCGGCTCATCTTTCTCCGCCT
>SKGV01000147.1 GCA_007117275.1 Methylophaga sp. | reverse complement strand
GACAAACACAACTTCCTGCTGATGCATGCCATGGGCCCGAATGTGGCAGGGGTTATTGGCTCTGCAGTGGCAGCAGGTGTCCTGATCAACTTTGTCAGCTGATAGTCAACTCGAAAGGTAGCGTTTAATGCTGCCTTTCGAACATTCCAGCAAACACGCCATGACCAACGTGACAGAAGTCCAGCTAAGACAGTCTCCAACCGAACTGTATAAAATACTTAAATTTGAGGGCATCGCCCCATCGGGCGCACTCGCCAAACAAATGATTGCCGACGGCATGATTAAGGTTAATGGCGAAACCGAGCTAAGAAAACGACGTCAGATAAATGCTGGTGACATGATTCAGATAGACCAGCAGCAACTGCTTATCCGCTAACATATTCGTATTTTCATATATTCGGAAAGTCGAATATAATGTGCCTACTCCTTGGCTCTGAGTGATTTGATTGAATATGTCTGAAAATACCCTTGATCCGCTCACCCTGTTCAAAGCGCTGGCTGACGATACACGTCTGCATTGCTTGCTACTCATCGCCGCCGAAGGTGAGTTGTGTGTCTGCGAGCTTATCGAGGCACTGCAACAGGCACAACCGAAAATATCTCGCCATCTTGGCCAATTGAAACGCGTTGCTGTTCTGCTCGATAGACGTCAGGGTCAGTGGGTATATTATCGACTTAACCCAGCGATGCCTGAATGGGCTCAATCCGTTATCAGCAGCACGCTGGCCAACGCGCCCGTTTCATATGCTTCGGCAATGCGTCGATTACAGACAATGGGTGAACGCCCAACCCGCGCAATGGCCTGTTGCTCCTGACTGCGGTTTTGACCGTGAACGTACTTATTCTATGCGCGAGCAATGCCAGCCGCCGTCAATTGGCTCAAGGCATGACTCGAGCTCTGACCAGCCCCGAACAAAAGCCACTGAGCTTAAAAATCCTCTTTGAGAGACGTCCAGTTACAGCGCTGCTTAACAGGCAATTGGCGGTATTGTAATGCAGTTAGTGAACACCGCTCTCCGTCGCTTGCTTGTTGCCAATATCACCACCCTCGATAAACAAGCACTGTCTGAATTATTACATCGACTGGAAAAATACTGACAATGGGCAGTTTTGAGCGTTTTCTCAGTCTCTGGGTCGGATTAAGCATTGTGCTCGGCGTCATACTCGGCAATATAGCGCCATCAGCTTTTCAACTGATTGCTGGCTGGGAGCTGGCGCATGTCAATCTGCTGGTTGCTGTCCTTATCTGGCTGATGATTTATCCAATGATGGTGCAGGTGGATTTTACCGCTATCAAACAAGTCGGTCGTGCGCCGCAGGGCCTGTATCTGACATTGGTAATCAACTGGTTGGTCAAGCCCTTTACCATGGCAGCCATTGGCTGGCTGTTTTTCAAAGTGCTTTTTGCCCCATGGGTTGATCCGCAGTCCGCCAATCAATATATCGCTGGCATGATTCTGCTTGGCATTGCACCCTGCACGGCGATGGTGTTTGTCTGGAGTCAACTGGTCAAAGGCAATGCCAATTACACACTGGTTCAGGTGTCAGTCAATGATGTGATTATGATCGTTGCCTTTGCACCCATTGCCGCATTATTGCTAGGCATCACCGACTTGACAGTCCCCTGGGAAACACTGATTTTGTCAGTAGCACTCTACGTTGTGTTACCGCTACTGGCAGGCGTCTACACACGCAAATTATTGCTTAAACATGGTGGCGAAACCAAATTGTCGAACTTTCTCGTCAGCATAAAGCCATGGTCAATAACAGGCCTGTTAGCAATCGTAGTGTTACTGTTTGGCTTTCAAGCACAGACCATTGTCAATCAACCACTGGTGATTGTGCTGATTGCTATTCCGTTACTGATTCAAACCTACGGCATATTTGCGCTGGGCTATTTTGCCGCCTTGAAAATGAAGCTGGAGCATGAAATAGCCGCACCAGCCTGCATGATTGGCACATCAAACTTTTTTGAGATGGCCGTTGCTGTCGCTATCTCGTTGTTTGGATTGCAGTCAGGCGCAGCACTGGCAACGGTAGTCGGCGTTTTGGTTGAAGTCCCGGTCATGCTATCACTGGTTTACTTTGCTAATCGAACTCGGCACTGGTTTGCCGAAAATCATCAGAAATAGGAGTGGTTATGTCGATCAAGGTGGGAATTAACGGCTTTGGCCGAATTGGACGACTGTGTTTACGCGCTGCATGGACTTGGCCGGATATTGAATTCGTGCAGATCAATGATCCTGCAGCAGACAGCGAGGCACTGGCACATTTGCTGAATTTTGACTCAGTGCATGGCCCATGGCAGTTTGAAGCAATCGCCCAGCACGACAGCCTAATCATCAATGACCAACAGATTGCAGTCAGCCATCATCGATCCATAGCCGAAACCGACTGGTCTCAATGTGATGTCGTCATTGAAGCCTCAGGCAAGATGCGTGATACAGCACTATTGGAACAGTATCTGAAACAGGGCGTCAAACGCGTTGTTGTCACTGCACCTGTCAAACAATCCGGTGTGCTGAATATTGTTATGGGCGTTAATGATCATCTGTTTGATCCCGCCGTTCATCGAATCGTCACAGCAGCGTCCTGCACGACCAACTGCCTCGCACCAGTGGTCAAGGTCATACATGAACAGCTTGGTATCAAACATGGCAGTATCACCACCATCCACAATCTGACCAATACCCAATCCATTCTCGACACACCACACAAGGATCTGCGTCGCGCAAGAATGTCTGGCAACAATCTCATCCCCACCACCACTGGCAGTGCCACCGCAATTACCGAAATCTTTCCTGAATTAAAGGGACGACTCAATGGTCATGCTGTGCGAGTGCCCCTGGCCAATGCATCTCTGACTGATTGCGTGTT
>SKGV01000021.1 GCA_007117275.1 Methylophaga sp. | reverse complement strand
TCCTAAATTGACTCACCATCTTGTATCACTATGCAGACAGTCGGCACAGCATCTCTTAAATCCCGAAGATCCTCAAATGGCCAAATCCATCAGATCCTGCAACAGTCTTGCGGCCAACATGCTGATAAACCCCGCTGAGTACTTCACAAAAATGTTGAGTTCGCGCTTTTTGTTGAATTGACTACCGCAACTGTCAATGGATCTTGACCCTCTAACCGCTATCGTCTATAACAACTACAAGGATTCGCAACAATATACACACTCAATCTTGAGGCCTATCGCGGTGATTGAAAAGGACTACACCAAAGGTTTTACGATAGTAGAGCTCATGATCACTCTGTTTGTCGCAGCCATTCTGGTGGCACTGGCAGCCCCGAGTTTTAATCGTCTGCTTGTGGACAATCGCCTGACAACAGAGGCAAACCTACTACTTTCCAGCCTGCAGACAGCGCGCAGTGAAGCAGCAATGCGTGGCGTCAACGTTACCCTTCGCATTACTGATGGCACGCCTGATCGCGTCTGGGAACAGGGCTGGATAATGTTTACCGACTGGGGGGCAAATGCTACGCCCGGCAGTAACATAGACGCAGGAGACTGCGCCAATGAAGAAAACTGCATACTTCAACGAAGGGATGCAACATCAGTTACTGGCCTGACTATTCGAAGCAATAATTATCGTCGATGGGTTTCATTTGATCCTTCAGGCAGGCCTCGCAGTGCCCCCCTAGCTAATGGTACATTTACACTTTGTATCGGAGACCAAGGAAGGCAAGTGATAGTGAATGTGACTGGTCGAGCACGCGTTCAGGAGGCCCCAAGTAGCACCTGTCCTTAAACAGCAAACTGGCTTCAGTCTGTTTGAAGTTCTGATTGCGCTGTTTGTGCTGTCGGTTGGCTTGTTGGGATTAGCGCACCTGCAACTGACCACCCTCAAACACGCGCAAACTGCCGAATTTCGCTCTCAAGCATCCATTCTGGCTGCTGATATTCTCAACAAAATACGCACTAATCAGGTTGCTGCACGAACGAGTGACTTCAACGTTGCATTAGGTGATCCCCTAATGTTGGAATCTAGCCCCAGCATGGCTCAGTACGATCTAGTTCAGTGGCAGGCGCGGATTTCGCAATCACTGCCTCAGGGCGAAGGGGCGATTGATTGTCCCACCGTGGCTGCCGATGAAGTGCTTATCTGCCAAATCACCATCCGCTGGATCGAAACACAAATCGGTGACGCTGATGAAGATTACGGTGAACTGGGCTACTCAGAATTCATCTTCTCAGGGGCTGTCTGATGATGTATCTGAAGCGCTCACAAAAGGGACTTTCTTTGGTAGAGCTGATGGTGGCGATTGTGATTGGTTTGCTGTTAGTCGCCGGCGTGACGCAATTGTTTGCTAATAATCGCTTGCTATACAGCGCTCATGAAAACCAGTCGCGCATTCAAGAAAATGCCCGTTATACGCTGCAAGTGCTTACCGAGGCCATTCAGCGGGCTGGCTATATGGGCTGCGCCACTCGAAACGCCAGCGATATTATCAACACACTCAGCAACACTCCCGTATTTACTGAACGCTTCGAAGATTCAATCCAAGGCAACCGCGCAGTAGGCGGAAGTTGGAGCCCTCCTCCTGATTCGTCCATCAGCAGCCCCTTAACCGGCAATGACATCATCACCGTCAGAACAGGCATAGGCTCCTCGATGCGGGTACTGGCGCATAATAGTGCTACTCAGCGGATTGAGCTTGGCAGCAATCATGGTCTCGAAAATGGCAATATTGTCATGGTCTCAGACTGCATTAATGCCGTCATCCTGCGTGTCGCGGATGTTGATGGCAACAACATAACTTACGACAACAGTATCGAACTGCAACTTGATATATCAAGTGCCCAAATCACTCGAATGGTGACGCGCAGCTTTTACATCAGGACTAATCCAGACGGTTTCCATGCGCTCTACGAACGCATCAACAATGAATCTCCACAAGAACTGGTGTCAGGAATCGAAAATCTGCAAATCTTGTACGGTGAGGATACTAACCAAGACGGGTCTGTAGATGTCTACGTTCCCGCCAATGCCGTTGGCAACTGGCGCAATATACTGAGTGTTGAAGTCAGCCTGGATGCTATCGCTACCGGAGATAATGTTGTGCCTGCCATAAGTGGTGGAACTGTTGAACAGTTAACGACATCCTATCAAAAAACAATCGCTCTCAGGGGTCGACTGCCATGACGTCATTGCCATTAACTAGACTGGGCAATAAGCAGGCAGGTGCTACCCTCATAGTCAGCTTGATCGTGCTGGTGTTGATGACCATCATCGGTCTTGCGGCCATGCGCGGCAGTATCATGCAAGAACGCATGGCCTCTAACACTCGCGACCTGCAACTAGCCAGTCAAGCAGCCGAAACCGCCCTCAGAGACGCAGAGAACTGGCTGATGGCTCAGGTAAACGAACCCATTGCGGGCGCTTCTCGGGTCAGGCTGCTTAATGAGATGCATCCCGCCCCCAACGAAGCTCGCAACTGGTGGGAAATGCCGGCAAGAGGCCGCGACTGGTGGACCGCCAATGGTGTTGCGTATGTTGGCCCAGCATTAACAAACGTTAACAGCCAACCCCGATATATTATCGAGCATCAGTCTTTTATACCTGACGACTTGCTGATCGGCACAGGTGTTAACAACTCAGGGTTTCATTACTATCGCATCACTGCTCGAGGCTCAGGTGGCAGCGACCAGTCTCGCGTGCTGATGCAAAGCACGCTCAGTAAAAGGAATTCACCGTGAAAAACACATTCAAAACATGCTTTCATCTGCTCTTCTGGTTGACCTTGTCAATCACAAACGCGAACAGCGGCAAATTAAATTTCTCTCAGGTACCGTTATACCT
>SKGV01000066.1 GCA_007117275.1 Methylophaga sp. | reverse complement strand
TTAATCTCCGCAGGCATCAGCATCATCAGGGGCTTTGTCAGAGAAGTAATGTCTATTGTCAGTTGGGTGATTGCACTGTGGGTCGCCTATATGTTTTACGCAAACTTTGCCACCTTACTCACTGGCTACATTGAAACACCCACCATTCGTTTATTTATCGCATTTGCGGCATTGTTTGTCATCACACTTATTCTGGGCGCAATGGTCAATCATCTCATCGGCACATTAGTCGACAAAACAGGTTTGACAGGGACTGATCGCTCGCTTGGCGTGCTGTTTGGTCTGGCACGTGGTGTTGCTATTGTGACATTACTGGTGCTTGTGGCAGGTGCCACCCCCATGCCTGAAGATAGTTGGTGGCAGAACTCTCTATTACTGGCTCAGTTTGAGTCGCTGGCGATTTGGACAAAAGACTTTCTGCCCGCTGACATCGCTCTTCATATCAATTTCTGAAATCCTCGGTAGGTACAGGTATGTGTGGAATTATAGGTATTGTCAGCCATTCTGAAGTGAATCAGGCGCTTTACGATGGTTTAACAGTTCAGCAGCACCGTGGCCAAGACGCGGCTGGAATCATCACCTGTGATAGTGACGGCAAGTTTCACCTGCGCAAAGATAATGGGCTAGTTCAGGATGTTTTCCACACACGTCATATGTTGCGACTTAAAGGAAAAATTGGCATCGGCCACATCCGCTATCCGACAGCCGGCTGTTCAACCTCAGCAGAGTCACAACCGTTCTATGTAAATTCTCCTTTCGGCATTGCGCTGGCACATAACGGTAATTTAACCAATACCAAAGTGCTCAAGGAACAACTGTTTTTAACCGATCGTCGTCATCTAAACACCGACTCCGATTCTGAGGTGCTGTTAAACATTCTGGCCCACGAACTTCAGCAAAGCAGCAAACTTAAGCCGCAACCAGAAGATATCTTCAAAGCCGTGCAGCAAGTTCACAAACGTTGTAAGGGTGCTTATGCCGTAGTCGCCATGATTGCTGGGGTAGGAATATTGGCATTTCGGGATCCCTTTGGCATCCGACCTGCCGTAATAGGCAAGCGTGAGACAGCGATGGGCTCTGATTATGTCATCGCTTCTGAGAGTGTGGCCATTGATTCACTGGACTTCCAGTTAATGCGTGATATAGAGCCGGGGGAATGCATCTTTATCGACACATCAGGGCAATTCCATGCCAAGCAATGCGCTGACAACCCAATCAAATCTCCCTGTATCTTCGAATATGTCTATTTTGCCCGTCCAGATTCTATGATTGATGGCGTTTCTGTTCACAAAAGTCGGATGCGGATGGGCACCAAACTCGCCGAAAAAATTCGCCGTGAATTTCCTGCGCATGATATTGATGTCATTATTCCGATCCCTGACACCAGCCGCAGCGCTGCATTACAGTTGTCCTATGATCTAGGTGTTATCTATCGGGAAGGCTTTATCAAGAACCGCTATATTGGTCGAACCTTCATTATGCCAGGGCAAATGCAGCGCAAAAAATCCGTCCGTCAAAAACTAAACCCGATTCCTCTGGAATTCAAAGGCAAAAATGTCTTGCTGGTCGATGACTCGATTGTCCGGGGCACCACCTCTCAACAAATTGTGCAAATGGCCCGTGATGCCGGTGCTAACAAGGTCTATCTGGCCTCAGCCGCGCCCCCGGTTCGCTACCCGAATGTTTATGGGATCGATATGCCTTCGGCATCTGAGTTTGTCGCGCATGATCGTGATGTTGATCAAATCGCCAAAGAGCTGGGTGTTGATTGGTTGATTTATCAGGATCTGGATGACCTAGTGGAGGCGATCCGCAAGAAAAGCAATGTTGAGCGCTTTGACACCTCATGCTTCGATGGCAACTACATCACCGGAGACATTGATGCGAACTATCTTTATTACATTGATGCGCTCAGAAATGATAACTCAAAACAAGCGGCAGACCAGAGCAGTGCTGTTATAGAGCTACACAACAATGCCTGAGTCAAAACGCGACGCTGCATCGGCCCAAGCGATTAACATGATGCGTTTTGCTGTTTAGTAATAATTCTTATATAATCCCGTCGATTATGCACCAGCAATTACCACGCGAGATAGACCCTTTTCGATTTGCGCACAATGGTGTGCAGATAAGCGGTACATTGCCCGTTACGTCACTGACGCGTTTGGCCGACAAATTGGCTAACACACAAGGTGACATTCAGGTCACCCTGCAGTTTGATGTTGACCAGACCGGTACGCCATATGTAGAAGGGATCTTCGTCGGACAACTGGCCCTGCTTTGTGAGCGTTGCATGCAGGCCATGCCTTTCAAGGTTGAGATTAAAAGCTTGCTGGCACTGGTCAGTCACGAGCGAAAAATTGAAGGGCTTGCAGAACAATACGATCCATGGCTGCTGGGACACTCAGATGCTGTGAATCCAGCCGACATGGTGGAGGACGAAATTATTCTGGCGTTACCTCTGGTACCCAGACACGAACACGCCTGCTTGCCAGAGGATCTCTGGTCTGCAGGTGAGCAGCAAATCGAAACCGAAAAACCGGTTTCACCGTTTGCCGTGTTATCGGCATTAAAAACAAACAAAGAACATTAATTGCATTTGGTTTAGGAGTTTTACTAATGGCTGTCCAACAAAATAAAAAGAGTCCTTCGCGTCGCGGCATGCGCCGTTCACACGATGCACTGAGTGAATCCACACTCTCAGTTGATTCAACTTCAGGCGAATTGCACCGCCGCCATCATGTTTCTGCCGACGGGTATTACCGCGGTCGCAAGGTAGTTGCTGACAAGAGTGAATAAGGCATAGCTGCAATTGACTTTAACAATCGCTATTGATGCTATGGGCGGGGACCACGGACCAAAAGTCGTGGTCCCCGCTGCACTATCTGCCCTCAAAACACATCCTGACGTAAG
>SKGV01000158.1 GCA_007117275.1 Methylophaga sp. | reverse complement strand
GGTTTGATGTTTTGGACGCGCTGGGAGAGCTTGATAGTCAAAGTGGTTCCTTCGTCAATTAAGTTCTGAAAACCATAATGTTACGACAATCTTGAGTATCACTAAATAGCTATGAATAAAGAATTTCAGTTGGTCAGTGAGTTTGAACCAGCAGGAGATCAGCCAACCGCCATCCATGCGCTGGTTGAAGGACTGAATAACGGTGAAATGTGGCAGACGCTGTTAGGGGTGACGGGATCGGGTAAGACCTTCACTATTGCGAATGTTGCGCAAGCTGTTCAACGACCTCTAATGGTGCTGGCACCTAACAAAACGCTCGCCGCGCAGCTTTACAGTGAAATGAAGGATTTTTTTCCACACAATGCGGTGGAATATTTCGTGTCGTATTACGACTACTATCAGCCAGAAGCCTACGTGCCGTCATCGGATACCTTTATTGATAAAGATGCTTCAGTGAACGAGCAGATCGAGCAGATGCGCCTGTCAGCGACCAAGGCCATGCTGGAGCGGCCAGATGCCATTATTGTGTCGAGTGTGTCGTGTATTTATGGTCTGGGTGAAAAAGATGCGTATCTGGAGATGGTGTTGCACCTGGTTCAGGGCGATCGCATCAATCAGCGCAACATTCTGCGCCGATTGGCAGAGCTTCAGTACACCCGTAATGATATTGAGCTGGGCCGTGGGACCTATCGGGTCAGGGGCGAAGTGATTGATGTTTTCCCGGCAGAATCTGAGCGTGATGCTGTGCGCATTGAGATGTTTGATGATGAGATTGAACAGATAAGTTATTTCGATCCGCTCACCGGCGAGGTGCTTCAGCGCATGAGCCGCATTACCATTTACCCGAAAACCCACTATGTAACCCCACGGGAAAACATTCTCCGCGCGGTGGATGCCATTAAGGAGGAATTGCGAGCGCGTCTGGAGGAGCTCAACCGCAACAACAAGCTGGTAGAAGCACAGCGACTGGAACAACGTACCCGCTTTGATATCGAAATGTTGCTGGAGCTGGGCTATTGCAACGGCATTGAAAACTATTCCAGACATTTGTCCGGTCGATCAGCCGGAGAAGCGCCGCCAACGTTGTTTGATTACTTGCCGGACAATGCCATTTTGGTGATCGATGAGAGTCACGTCATGGTGCCGCAAATTGGGGCGATGTATAAAGGCGATCGTTCACGTAAACAAACGCTGGTGGACTATGGTTTCCGCTTACCTTCGGCGCTGGATAATCGACCGTTAATGTTTGAAGAGTGGGAAAAGTTGGCGCCGCAGACGATATTCGTATCGGCAACACCAGGTAAATATGAGGCAGAACATGCCAGCACTACTGTCGAGCAGGTAGTTAGGCCTACGGGCTTGGTGGACCCGCAAGTCGAAATTCGTCCGGTGGCCACGCAAGTCGATGACTTGTTATCTGAGGTGAAAAAACGTGCAGCGCTGGATGAACGAACATTGGTGACCACCTTGACCAAGCGCATGGCTGAAGATTTGACAGATTATTTGCGAGAACACGCTGTGCGGGTGCGTTATTTGCACTCGGATATTGATACCGTTGAGCGGGTGGAAATTATCCGCGACTTGCGTCTCGGGGAGTTCGACGTGCTAGTGGGGATCAACTTACTGAGAGAGGGGCTTGATATTCCCGAAGTATCATTGGTGGCCATTCTCGATGCCGACAAGGAAGGCTTTTTGCGCAGTGATCGTTCTTTGATTCAGACCATTGGACGGGCAGCACGAAACTTAAACGGTACCGCGATTTTGTACGCCGATGAAATAACAGGCTCGATGAGACGCGCCATTGATGAAACTGAGCGCCGCAGGGAAAAACAGATCGCCCACAATCTGGCGCATGGCATTACGCCTAAAGGTGTTAAAAAAGCCATTCGTACCAACATGGACGAGGCGCGAAGCAAATCGACTGGAGATAAAAAGCGTTTGGCTGATGTGGCTGAAGATCAGGCCAAATATGCCAGCATGACACCGCAGCAGTTAGCAAAACGTCTGCAACAACTTGAGCAAGCGATGTACAAGCATGCGCAGAACCTTGAGTTTGAAGAGGCTGCAAAAGTACGCGACGAGATGGAACATGTCAGAGCGCTGGCCCTTGGCCCAGTAGCGGTATAAAAGCTTGCATTCTGAGTCGGTCTGCGTATAATTTCGCGCTTCACGGCAGGCACGTAGCTCAGTTGGTTAGAGCACCACCTTGACATGGTGGGGGTCGGTGGTTCGAATCCACTCGTGCCTACCAGATACTCGCAAAAGCACCTTTTGAAGGTGCTTTTTGGTTTATAAGGCCCCTCGTATAGGCCACAACCAAGGATGTTCTGATGCTCTCAATCACGCTCCCCGATGGCAGTCAACGCCAGTTCGATCACCCTGTTTCCATTTTTGATATTGCAAGCGACATTGGCGCTGGCCTTGCGCGTGCAGCGCTGGCAGGTAAGGTCAATGGCAAGTTGGTCGATACCTCGCATCTCATTGAACAAGATGCCGATGTCGCCATCATCACCGACCGCGATGAAGACGGCCTGGATATCATTCGTCACTCGACGTCTCATTTGATGGCGCAGGCGGTCAAAGACTTGTTTCCAGAGGCTCAGGTGACCATCGGCCCGGTGATCGAAGACGGTTTCTATTACGATTTTGCCTACCCGCAGGGGTTTACGCCTGACGATTTAACAAAAATCGAGCAGCGCATGGAAGACATCGTCAAACAGGATTTGCAGGTTGTTCGTGAAGAGATGCCTCGAGACGCAGCCATCAAGCTGTTTCGTGAGATGGGCGAAGAATACAAAGCGCAGATTATTGAAGACATCCCCAAGGATGAAGTGCTGTCTGTGTATCGACAAGGTGAGTTCATGGACTTGTGCCGTGGGCCGCATGTGCCTAGCACTGGCAAGCTGAAAGCCTTCAAGTTAATGAAGTTGGCGGG
>SKGV01000005.1 GCA_007117275.1 Methylophaga sp. | reverse complement strand
CCGTTGAGTCGCTGAGGGAGAGCGTTGAACTTCTGCCAATCTGGGCTGTGACGCAAGTGTTGCGTCAACGTGTCAGACCAATCGGCGATGTGTGCTGGTGCAGCCTGTGACATTGCCCGATCGTCAGCATGGCTTGAGGTTTTGGTTGGGGCGACCAAAGTCCGTGTGTGCGCTATCAACTTTGTGAGCATCTCAGACAGATCAGCTTCCCGCTGCTGAAAAATCCTTTGGGTCTGTAACAGCATGCATGACAGCACTGTGAGCAGACAATTCAAGGGCAATCTCCGAGATTGTTATTCAGCGATCAGTATAATCAGCCCGCACTCAATTCAAAAGCTGAAAAATGCACGTACATGGGGTAAAGTAACTGGTTTTTAATTTGTATCTAATGTGAGAGTAGAGACTATGGCTGAATTCAAAATTGCACCCTCAATCCTCTCCGCTGACTTTGCCCGTCTGGGAGAGGAAGTGGTCAACGTGCTGGCTTCTGGCGCGGATATTGTTCACTTTGACGTTATGGACAACCATTATGTCCCTAATCTGACAATTGGTCCGCTAGTGTGCGATGCCCTGCGTAAACACGGTGTCAGCCACGAAATCGACGTGCACCTGATGGTCAAACCTGTCGATAGAATCATTCCTGACTTCGCAAAGGCTGGCGCTACCTTCATCACTTTCCACCCAGAAGCCTCAGAACACATTGACCGTAGTCTGCAACTGGCCAAAGATGAAGGCTGCAAAACAGGCCTAGTATTCAACCCTGCGACACCACTGTCATTGGCCGAGCACGTGCTGGACAAGCTTGACCGGCTTTTGTTGATGTCGGTAAATCCCGGCTTTGGTGGTCAAAAATTTATTCCCCATACCCTGGAAAAGCTTCGCCAAGCTCGTAAGATGATTGATGAAAGTGGTTACGACATCGATCTGGAAATCGATGGTGGCGTCAACGTCAACAATATTCGCGAAATTGCGCAAGCGGGTGCGCGTACCTTTGTGGCGGGTTCTGCGGTGTTCGGTGCCGGTAAAGACAGTGATCCTAACCACTATGACAGCATCATCGCTGCACTTCGAGAAGAGCTCTCTAAAGCAAATATCTAATCCATGTCACTGCAAACGTTACCGATCTTATTCAATAGCCTTGACGGCAGGCTGCCAAGCAGCATGCCGGATCGGTTCGTTTACACGAATGTCGATGGCATTAGCGCATTACATCCTCAATGCGCAGACCATTGACATGATATAGCGCATGCTGAACTGGAAACACTATTAGAGCCAACTGAATGAATCAGGCAGAATTTGACCAACTGGCCCAAGCAGGCTACAACCGAATCCCGTTGTCGCGTGAGGTACTTGCTGATCTGGATACACCGCTCAGTACCTATCTGAAGCTTGCAAACGCACCCTACTCCTACTTATTCGAATCGGTATTGGGTGGTGAGAAATGGGGTCGCTATTCCATGATTGGGCTGCCCTGCTCTACGGTTGTGCGTATTCACCAGCAACACGTCAAGGTCTATGAACGAAACAGCCTCATAGAATCACATGAAGTCGAAGACCCGCTTAACTGGATTGCTGATTTTCAGCAGCGTTACCGTGTGCCTGAACTGAGCAGTTTGCCAAAATTCAATGGCGGTCTGGTGGGGTATTTCGGTTACGATACCGTGCGCTACGTCGAGCACAAACTCGAAAAAGCACCCGACACTGATCCACTGGAATGCCCAGATATCTTACTGATGGTCTCCGATGAATTGGTGGTGTTTGACAACCTGAGCGGACGACTATTTTTGATTGTGCATGCCGACCCGAGCACCGAAAATGCCTATCAAACCGCGCAAGCACGGCTGGATGCTCTGACTCAAGAGTTGCGCGAACAAACTATCGGTAGCAGTGAAAACACTACACACAATGCGGTAAAAGAACAGGATTTTGTCTCTGGGTTTACCCACGATGGATTCATCAGTGCAGTCAACAAAGCCAAACAGTACATTACCGATGGCGACATCATGCAGGTGGTATTATCACAACGGTTGTCTATTCCCTTTGCAGCGGCCCCGATAGACTTATATCGTGCACTTCGCACACTTAATCCATCGCCGTACATGTATTACTTGAATTTGGATGATTTTTTCATCGTCGGCTCATCGCCTGAAATTCTGGTTCGCATGGAAGACAATGAAGTTACAGTAAGACCGATAGCCGGCACTCGACCGCGCGGCAAAACGGCTGAAGAAGATCGCTTGCTCGAACAGGATCTGCTCAGCGATCCTAAAGAACTCGCTGAACACCTGATGCTAATTGATCTCGGTCGTAACGATGTCGGCCGAGTCAGCCAAACCGGAACCGTGTTGTTATCTGACAAAATGGTGATTGAACGCTACTCGCATGTGATGCACATCGTGTCTAACGTCACGGGTAAGGTGTCAGCCGATATGACCGCACTGGATGCACTGCGTGCCACTTTCCCTGCCGGAACAGTCAGTGGCGCCCCCAAAGTTAGGGCAATGGAAATTATCGATGAACTGGAACCGGTAAAGCGTGGCGTATATGCCGGCGCAGTCGGCTATCTGTCCTGGTCCGGTAATATGGATACAGCCATTGCTATTCGCACCGCGGTCATTAAAGATAAAGTTCTGCATATTCAAGCCGGTGCCGGTATCGTCTATGATTCCGTGCCAGAAATGGAGTGGCAGGAAACCATGAACAAGGCCCGTGCTGTTTTTCAAGCAGTGTCCATGGCGGAAGCCGGACTTGAGCCGCCCAATGCCCAGCAAACGCACTAAAAGCAGGTAACGCATGCTACTGATGATCGACAATTATGATTCCTTCACCTATAACTTGGTGCAATATTTTGCCGAGCTAGGTGCACAGGTGGTCGTCCACAGAAACGATGCCATTACGATTGCGGATATCGAAGCCATGAACCCGCAACAGATCGTCAT
>SKGV01000025.1 GCA_007117275.1 Methylophaga sp. | reverse complement strand
CGCAGCACCCGAAATATTCTGATTAACCTGGCCACATAAGCCATTTCACTGTCCTGAACAGGAATCAGGCTGACGGCAACAATCAGTGTGTCAAAAATATTCCAACCGTTTTTGAAAAAATCACGTTTGTGCTGTTCTGCAAAAAAGCGTATCGAGATTTCGGTCAGAAAAAACAACGTGATGCCGTAATCGAGAATGTCAACGAGTGTCAGAACCTGATGGGGGATATCGTAGGTCTTGGCTCCGGTGACCAGCGCCGAGAAAATAATGACACTAACCACGATAAGTTCGAACATGCGATCTTGGCGAAGTCGCGCAAACCGCGATTGCCATGTGTTGTGTCGCGCTGAAGAGTTGCTCATTGCCGGGTTCCGTCTAGTCAAGATGAGTGGCGATCATAACGATTCCGATCAATCAGGCAAGTTCCTCTGCATCAGCGTTAATTCGTCGTGGCAAGGCACAACAGAAAAAAGCTGCTTGCGAATTTAATGATATGATATATCCTATTGACTGATTTTCATCAGCCTGAGTCCGTGTTGAGGGATTCACAGCTCACACAGATTGCGCTGAAACAAGAACAGTGGAGGAGCATCTCAGCGCAAGAATGCACTGAGCTATGCCTATCGTTTTTGAATAGTTCCACCCAATGAAGGTACTACACATGCTGGATGAGCAGAGCCTGTTGCAGGCAGCAGAACAGGACTACATGAATGCCGAACAACTGGCGTTTTTTGATGATCTGTTGCTTCGAACCAAACAGGAAACCCAGGCAGAAATAGAACGGCTCCGTCAAGACATGGATATGAGCAGCCATGTCAGTGATGTTTCAGACAGAGCCACGCTTGAGGAAGAAGCGCAAATTGCCATTCGAATTGCAGATAGAAAGCCACGACTGATACCCAAAATTGATGCTGCGCGCCGGCGTATTCAGACCGGCGAATATGGCTATTGCCTTGAAACGGGTGAACCCATTGGTATTGCCCGACTGTTGATTCGGCCAACTGCGGAATATTGCACGGACGTTAAACAACTCAATGAAAAAAGGGAACTGAACTATGAGCACAAGCAACGATAAACGTCTGCCGGTAACGGTACTTTCGGGTTTTCTCGGTGCCGGCAAAACTACCGTTCTGAATCATATCCTGCACAATCGTCAGGGTCGGCGAGTCGCGGTGATTGTCAATGATATGAGTGAAATCAACATCGATGCCAAACAACTGCAAAACGAAGTACAGCTCAATCGTGCCGAGGAAAAACTGGTAGAGATGAGTAATGGCTGCATTTGCTGCACCTTGCGTGAGGATTTATTGGTTGAGGTACGTGCGTTGGCCCAAGCCGATAAATTTGATTATCTAGTCATCGAGTCCACCGGTATTTCTGAACCGTTACCAGTAGCCGAAACCTTTACCTTTGCCGATGAGGATGGCGTCAGTCTGTCAGATGTTGCGCGTCTCGATACCATGGTGACCGTGGTTGATGCAGTTAATTTTCTGCGTGATTACAACGAAGCTAAATATCTACAGGAAACGGGTGAAAGTCTTGGCGAGGAGGACCAACGCAGCGTGGCAGACTTACTGGTTGATCAGATTGAGTTTTGTGATGTGATTTTGCTCAGCAAAACAGATTTATGCAGCCAGACGCAACAGGCAGAAGTCTCGGCAATTCTGAAAAGCCTTAACCCTGAAGCGCAAATCATCGCCATTGACCATGGCCAAGTGCCCTTAGATAAGGTTTTGGGAACGGGCGCTTTCAGTTTTGAACGCGCCGAACAGGCCGCGGGTTGGTTAAAGGAAATGCGCGGCGAACATGTGCCAGAAACCGAGGAATATGGCATCAGCAGCTTTGCCTATCTGGCAAGAAGACCGTTTCACCCACAAAAATTTCATGATTTTCTGCATCAAAAATGGCCCTCTGGCAAGCTGATTCGGTCTAAAGGTTATTTCTGGCTTGCCAGTCGACCACAGTTTGCCTGTCAATGGAATCAGGCGGGTGGAATTGCGCGTTATGGATTTGCAGGAATGTTTTGGAAATCGGTACCTGAGGATCAGTGGCCAGAAGATGAGGCCTCACGCGCATTCATTCTGGAAAACTGGCAAGAACCGTTTGGTGATATGCGTCAGGAGTTGGTGTTTATTGGCCAGAATCTCGATCAGCAGTTGATTACCGAGCAACTGGATCAATGTTTGCTCAATGATGCCGAATTACTGGCCGGCAAGATGCTGTGGGAAACGATGCCGGATCCATTTCCAGCTTGGGATGAGGTCGCCTGATGCTCGCTGAAAACCAGTCTTTTTCGCCTCTCACTGTGTTTGCTGACGAGCCTATGGTGATGACTCGGATTTATGATGCTGAAGTGAATCTGGCCGTCTGGCAGCGGAGACTTGAGCGACAGGTCGTTGACTATGCTGAGCTGCTTTGCCAGCAATCTGGGGCACTGCAACTTCGAAGCATTGTTGAATCTGCCAGTGTGACTGAAACGCTCATTGAAGCGCTGCCCGATAGACCAGGTCGTCTGGATTTTGTTGACGATGTCGCTCACTTGGTAGAGATGTTTGTCGACTTGTTCGAACTGGAACGCGTCGGCATCAGACTGAGTATCATCGGCAATACAATGTGTCCAAGATTTCATACCGATCACTTGCCATGCCGGCTGGTGACCAGTTATGCAGGTGCTGGTACGCAATGGCTTGCAGAACAGACTGTTGACAGAGGCAAGCTTGGAGCTGGTGCAGCTGGCTTGCCCGATCATCAATCAGGAATCTACCGCGACCCAGCTATGATCCAGCAAATTAATACAGGTGACGTCGCATTGCTTAAAGGCGATGGCTGGCATGGCAATAGTGGATACGGTATTGTGCATCGCTCACCTGCCATCAATAGTGATGAAAAACGTTTGTTATTAACACTGGATTTTGCTGAGTAACTTTGAAGAGGATATAGATCAATG
>SKGV01000009.1 GCA_007117275.1 Methylophaga sp. | reverse complement strand
TTGCCGGCGACCATCACATCAGTCGCACGTTTGATGCCGTCCAGCAGCGATTCACGGCAGCCGTACAGGTTGTCAAATTTAGACTTAGTGACCGAATCGTTGACGTTAATGGCAGGCACTTTGAGGCTGCCGGCTTTCATCATTTCGTAGAGGCGGTGAACACCGGTGGTGGTCTCTTCTGACAAGCCGCGAACATCTGCCAGCAGTTCTGGAAATTCATCATGCATGATAGAGGTCAGATCGCCGCCATCATCCAGAATCATATTCGGTCGCCAGCCATTAGGGCCAACAATCGTCTGCCGAATACACCAGACAGCTTCTTCTTCGGTTTCACCTTTCCAGGCAAACACCGGAATGCCCTGATCGGCCATCGCGGCAGCGGCATGGTCCTGTGTTGAGAAAATGTTGCAAGACGACCAACGGACTTCTGCACCAAGTTCGACCAATGTTTCAATCAGCACTGCAGTTTGAATGGTCATATGCAGACAGCCGGCAATACGAGCGCCTTTTAACGGAGACTGGCCGGCATATTCTTCACGCAGTGCCATCAGGCCGGGCATTTCGCTTTCGGCAATTTTGATTTCCTGATGACCCCATTTCGCGAGGTTAATATCGGCGACTTTGTAATCGGGGATGAGATTTTGGATAGCGGGTTGCATAGTAGTGTCCTGTGTTTAGTTAAGGCCGGCAGCATCGCGCAGAACGGGAGCAAGATCAGTGCGCTCCCAGCTAAAGTCTGCGTCATCACGACCAAAATGGCCGTATGCAGCGGTTTTTTTGTAAATGGGTTTGACCAAATCGAGCATGTTAATCAAGCCAACCGGGCGCAAATCAAAATGCTCACGCACCAGTTCGACCAGTTTTTGCTGAGAAATTTTGCCAGTGCCAAAGGTTTCTACGCTGATCGAGGTGGGGTCAGCAACACCAATGGCGTATGACACCTGGATTTCGCAACGGTCAGCCAGTCCTGCCGCCACGATGTTTTTGGCGACATAACGTCCGGCATAGGCCGCGCTTCGATCAACTTTTGAGGGATCTTTACCGGAAAACGCACCGCCGCCGTGGCGTGCCATGCCGCCGTAGGTATCGACGATGATTTTGCGTCCGGTCAGGCCACAATCACCGACTGGCCCACCAATCACAAACTGTCCGGTTGGGTTGATATGAAAACGGGTAGATTTACTCAGCCATTCGGCCGGAAGCACCGGCTTGATGATGAGTTCCATCACCGCTTCGTGCAGATCTGACTGTTGAATGTCTGGGTTGTGTTGTGTAGACAAAACAACGGCATCGATGCCGACAGGTTTGCCGTTCTCGTAGACAAATGTCACCTGGCTTTTTGCGTCGGGTCTGAGCCAGGGAAGTTCACCGTTTTTACGCACTTCTGCCTGACGCTTAACCAAGCGATGGGCATAGGTGATAGGCGCAGGCATCAACACGTCGGTTTCATTGCTGGCATAGCCGAACATCAAACCTTGATCGCCCGCGCCTTGTTGTTCGGCACTGCCACGATCAACACCCATGTTGATATCAGGCGATTGCTTGCCAATCACCGACATGACGCCACATGTGTGTCCATCAAAACCGACATCCGAGCTGGTGTAGCCGATCTCGCAGATAGTGTCACGCACAATTTGCTCAAGATCGACCCAGGCCGACGTTGTGATTTCGCCCGCGACGATAGCTACACCGGTTTTGATCAAAGTTTCACAGGCCACGCGGGCCTTGGCATCCTGCTCAATGATGGCATCCAGTACGGCATCTGAAATTTGATCAGCGACCTTATCTGGATGGCCTTCCGAGACCGATTCAGAAGTAAAGAGATAAGCACTACTCATAGACAGCTTCCTCATAGGGTTCAGTTAGGTACTGACAGTGAAGCGTGAGCAGCGATGGCTGATTGAAACGCTCATTACTATCAGTGACCTGGTAATAATGAACGCCGTTTTACAAATGAAACATCGGATAAGCCTGGCAGGAGAATCTGTCGCAGCGTTCCTTATCCAAAGTCGACATGTTAATTCATCTCGGCAAAATTGCAAGTAACGACGCGACGATAGGGTGTTTTTCAGGTTTTTCCTGAGTCAAAACATCAACCGTTGGCCATGCTGTTTCAACCATTGCTGGTGTTTAAGGTAGTCAGCATCAAGCCGCGCCAGCAGATCCCAGAAACGTTGAGAATGATTCAAATAGTGCAGGTGACATAGTTCATGCGTAATCACGTAATCAATGATTGGCTGAGGCGCCTGTATCAGTTGCCAGTTCAGCTGAATATCGCCATTGCCGCGACAACTGCCCCAGCGGGCTCGGTAGTGACGTACCGTGATTAGACCTGGAGAGAATTGATAGCGCTCGGCCAAAAATTTACATCGCTGAATTAGCTGCTGGGCTGCTTGTTGCCGGTAGAATTTTTTCAGTAGCGCTTTAACCTGCTCGGTTTGCTCTGTGTGATTGACAGCCAACTGACACCGCAGGGTTTGGCCATCAAAAACAAGCTTCTGGCGGCGGCCTGTCGCTGTCACCACCTTAATCGGAAACAACTCACCGAGCAGTGGTTGCAGGCTGCCGTTGGCAAAACTACGTGTCGGCTGTTGTTGCTGTTCTGTCAGTCGCGCATGTATCCAGTCTGACTGTTTGGCAATAAAGTCTTCAGCAAGCCGTAAGGAACAATGGCTCGGTAAATGAATGCTGACCTCGCCATTGTGGACTTTGAGGGCCATGGTTTTTCGGCGGCGATTACGTTTTACCGCAATCTCGACACCATGTGCATGCAAGTGGCTGGTCATGTATCCGATTAGATCTTGCTCAAAAAATTACAATAACAGGCATTTTGCCTAACGATTTGCGAAAATGATGTAACTGATTTGGATTTTACTATGGCTCTCAACCAAGATATATCACGCGCACATCGCTTGTCATTAGCGCCTATGCTGGATTGGACCGACCGTGATTTTCGTTATCTGTGTCGTTTAAT
>SKGV01000068.1 GCA_007117275.1 Methylophaga sp. | reverse complement strand
TGTATCACCAGCGCATGATTTTCGAGCAGAGAGCGCGCAGCATCAACGGGCAACAGCCAACGAGATTTGAGAATCAGATCGACATTTTTCATAACTTTGGATTATACCTGTCGTCTATGACGAATAGCTAACACGCGAGCTTCTTAGTTAATGCGAACCCGTCTTACATAAGTTAGTATGCATAGCCGTTGTTACATTTTTAGAAAGCTGTTAAGCATCGCCTGCTTTTCACTGTCGGGGTCAGTGTGGACGAGACAAAAACTTCAATTCAGCCTGTTGAATGGCGAGAAAAGCGCCTGGGTTTGTTGGATCAGCGACGTTTGCCGGCCGAAATGGTTTGGCTGACATTCGATGATGCCAATGATGTTGCAAAGGCCATTCATGAAATGGTCGTTCGCGGGGCACCTGCAATTGGAATTACAGCGGCCTATGCAGTGGTTTTGGCTGCACGTCATGCCTGGAATATTGCCGGTGTGAACTGGAAACAAGCCATGACTGCTCCGATTGCTCGGCTGGAAGCTTCACGGCCAACCGCAGTCAATTTGAAGTGGGCATTGGACACGATGTCGGATCTTTATCTGGCATTACCAGATGGGCGCTCGCCGGAACAGCAACTGCTTGAATTGGCCTGTCAGATTCATCAATCTGATATTGACGCTAACCAGCAAATGGGTAAGTTCGGTGCTGAGCTGATTGAGATAGGCTCAAAGGTCATGACACATTGCAACGCCGGTGCCCTAGCAACGGGCGGATTTGGCACCGCCTTGGGTGTGATTCGACAAGGTGTTGCCGAGGGCCGTATCGAACATGTCCATATCAACGAAACAAGACCTTGGTTACAAGGTGCTAGACTGACAGCCTGGGAGTTGTTCAACGATGGCATTGCCTGCAGCTTGAATGCCGATGTGGCAGCGGCGTCTCTGCTGGCATCAGGGCGTATCAGCTGGATCATTGTTGGAGCGGATCGCATCGCTGCAAATGGCGATGTTGCCAATAAAATCGGCACATATGGTTTGGCGATATTGGCAAAATATCACCGTGTTGGATTTATGGTAGTTGCGCCCACCTCCACCATTGACTGGCAATTAAGCCATGGTGAACTCATTCCAATTGAACAACGCAGCCCTGAAGAGGTCACACGACTTGCAGAAAAACAGATTGCCCCAGAGGGAATTGATGCTGTAAATCCGGCGTTTGATGTCACACCGGCATCCTTGATCGATGTGATCGTCACCGAGGCAGGTGTAGTGCGACAGCCGTCTATTGAAACAATGAAACCACTTCAGAATGGGAGGAATAGCTAAATGGCACAAACAGTTCTGATAACCGGATGCAGTCGAGGAATTGGCTTGGCGCTGGTGCAACAGCTGGCGGCCAGAGGTGATCATGTCATCGCTACCTGCAGACAGCGTACGCCTGAACTGGATGCATTGAGTGTTGAGGTGATTGATGGGGTGGATGTCAGTTCAATTGAAAGCCTTGCCACACTCAAAGAAAAGCTGGCAGGCAGGACTATCGACTGGCTGATCAATAATGCGGGGGTCGCAGGGGGCCTCGGTATCAACGATATCAACGCCACCACCATTGATGATTTTGTGCATATGTATAAGGTCAATAGCCTCGGACCACTGATGACGACTCAGGCATTGCTCGATAACCTGAAGCAGGGCAGCAAGGTTGGCATTATCACCAGTCGAATGGGATCGATTGAGGATAACGACTCGGGCGGTAGTTATGCCTACAGAATGTCAAAGACGGCAGTCAATGCGGCTGGCAAGTCATTGTCGATTGATCTCAAACCAAGAGGTATTGCCGTAGCCATACTGCACCCGGGCTATGTACGCACTGCCATGACCGGCTATGGTGGTCTGATCGATACTGATGAATCAGCGGCCGGTCTGATAGTTCGAATGGATGAGTTGACGCTGGAGAGTAGTGGTGGCTTCTGGCACACCAATGGCGAACGGTTGCCTTGGTAGATTTCGAGCGTAGCCCTTATCGGTTTTTGAGCGAACAACAGCAAGCAAGCTTACCGGATTTCAGTCACGCGGTTAGGCTGTTGTCGCCTTATGAAGACAGCACCAACAGTCTCTGGCGTTTGGAAACTGATTCAGGGCCATTGGTGCTAAAGCTGTGTGATGGGCATCAGATCGAACAGTCACGCTTCTGGGTCGGTATGCGATCACTATTTGATGTGCACTTGCCGGCGCAGATGCACACATTTGACCAAGTGTATGCATTTATCAATCAGCATTCGCCTTTACGTATTCCAGCGCTGTTGGCCGCCAGTGCCGGTAGCGCTGAGGGTGGCTATCCCGGCTTTGTTTTGGTACAAGCCCTCGCTGGCGAAACCTTGACCATTGATGCCGTCACCGATACCTATGTTCGACAGTTGGCGTATCATCTAGCCAGTCTGCATATGCAACAGCAAGGTTGCTGGGGCAGCCTTGCCAGCCCTAAGTTCCCCGCTGAACTTTGGCCTGTTCGATTGCATGACACCCTGCGAACACTGGCCAGCAAACAAAACCTTGAAGAGCCGCAATTGCTTGATGTGATGGCAGCGCAAGCATTGCGCTGTCGACCTACATACTTTTGTCCGATGATGCCTGATCTGCGATGGGATCAGTTTTTGCTGCATGACGGACAATTGTCAGCGCTGGTAGATCTCGATGCATTTGTCTGGGGGCCAGTCGAGATGGAGTTTGTGTTGCTTGAGTATGTGTTGACTGCGCAACAGTGGCAGATATTTGCGACTCACTATCAGCGCTATTGTCCGCTACCAGCACTGGAGACTGTGCGAGCACCTTATCGCATGATGCTGTTTTTGATGAATGTGCTGGGTGAACAAGATTTGCAAACCTGGCTGCAAGCGCCGCACTATCTGTGAGCTAAGTCAACTTGCAAGCGAATTCGCTTTTTCCAGCTGATATATCCGTGAAATGATAGCACTAGGTATATACTGAACATCAGCACTGTGGCGAGATAACCTGTCAGCAAATACAACACTATCGATGCCGAATTAATCACCTGCCAATACAGCCAGTTCTGGATGACTTTACGTGCCATAAGCCAGGTATTTAGCATGGCAAACACAGTAATACCCGCATCGAGGTAGGGGTACTGTGTCTGGTAGTGTTGTGCGAGCACATAGCCAATGATAGCTGTCAGCAAACAACCCACACAGAGATAGATCAGGTGATTGCGCCACGGCCACGCATGTATCACTACGGCACCAGCATGTTGGTTGCCCTGTTGCCATAACCAAAAGCCATAGCCCGCCATGCCCATGTAATAAAAATTAAGCAGCGCCTGCATCGGCAGACGCCCTTCCCAGAACACAACGGTATAAATCAGCGTGCTGATAAACGCTGCTGGCCAGCACCATTGAGACTCTCGTGCTGCCAGCAAAATATAGGCAATGCCAAGGCTGGCAGCTAGGCTTTCCCAGCTGAAGAACTGATCAAGCATCAGTCACCGGATATCGGTCTTGTCCGACCAGTTTTAAAACAAATACACTGTCAGGCAGCACAGCAAATACCGCTTCAATTTCCGTGTCCATTGCGGCCATCACATCAGCATAGTCGCCAAACACCTGGGTGCTTAAACTGTTTTTCACCACTTGTAATTTTGGATTAGCCTCCAGCCGTTCGATAAACCTGAGGATCGGCTCAACATAGGACTCAGTGAGTGGGTAGAGGCTGATATCAACTGAAACGCGCATGAATGCTCCTTAGATTTAAGTCAAGTTAGTAGTCATACGAAACGGTGACACCGAATACCCGTGGTTCGCCGTATTGCACATAGGTTCGATCTGCGTAGCCAATGGATGGATCATTGCCAAAGAAAAAGCCTCGTGTCGCATAATCTCGATCAAACAGGTTTCTGCCCCAGAGTGTTACATCCCAATTTTCAATGTTGTAACTGAGGCTTGCGTTGAACAGTGCGTAAGAGCTGGACTTGGCGTTATGACTGTCAGAGTAATAGAAACCGTCTTTGCCTTCTATGTTGGCACGAAGCGTCCAGTGGTTAGCCAAGTAAAACTCTGAGCCCAGTACATACTGATAACTGGGTGCATGCGCTTGCCGACGTCCTTTGATACGATCATTTTCAGGTGACTCAAATTTGTCAAAGTTGGTGTAAAGCAGTCCTACGCTTGCAAAGCTGCGCCATTGACTCGTCACTAACCAGTCCAGTTGGGCTTCTATACCCGCGTTGGTTCCTCGTGCGGCATTCTGAATATAGTCAATGAAAGACGGTCCAATTTGGGTTGAGTTTTTAACTTGGGCATCTCTTCGAAGCGAATAGAACGCGGCGAGATTGCTCTGTAGCCTGCCATCCAGCCAGCGTGATTTCAGCCCGGACTCCAAGCTCCAGAGGTATTCGGTGTCGAATTTCTTCAGGTTGTCGGGAAGTTGTGCATCGTTGTTCACACCGCCTGACTTATAACCGCGTGACAGTGTGTTGTACCAGAGGTGATTGTCGTCAAGTTGATAATTCAGGCCAACTTTTCCACCGAACAATGTCTCACTGGGTGAAATACGCAGTGATTGAGAGTCCCGGTATTTCGCGTCGAAATATTCAACTCGAAGACCGCTGATAAGCGTTAGTTGCTGAGTAAGCCGAGTTTCAAGTTGTCCGAAAAGCGACGTGTTACTTGTTTCGTAACGGCCGCTAACAAGGTCTTCACCAAAGATGCCAAAGTCAGAGTCCTGGATAAAGCGTTCGTCTTGCTGCAGGTAATAAATGCCAAGTGTCCAGTCTGTCGTGTTGTTGAAAATTCGGGCGTTTTCATCAGATTGCAGGCGAATTTCAAATGAGTAGTTTTCGCGTTTGCGTTGAAACTCTTCAAAACCGATGTAGGGGCAAGTATAAGGTTCCGGTGTGTCATCGTCACCGTCATTGCATTGGGGGTCGACTGGGAACTGGCTATCAAAGCCCCAGTCAGCATCATAGCTGTAGGTGACATCACTATTGCTGTAGGTGAATGCTGTGTGCGCCCAGACAGCATCGGTCGCGCGCCAGTCTGTGCTTAATGCAAAGGCTGTAGTTCTCTGTTTATCTTCACCCGGCTGATCCGCAAAACTGTTACGGCTATTATCAAAAGTGAAAGCATCGTATCCATTGTTGATATCAAGATGCAAAACTTTCAGATCGACCGTTTGGTCATTAGCTAACAACCAGCGTAGTTGCCCTCTGGCAGTGACTTCATCCTGCTTTTGAGTGTTATCTCGACCTAAAAACTTGTTCTCCATGTAGCCATCAGAACGATGTCTGTGAACTGCCAGTCTTCCCAGCAAGGTCTCATCAATCAGCGTACCACCGGCCGCAACACCTACGCTGCGAGTGTTGTAATTTCCAAGTGTTGATTGAAATCGCAGTTCGGGTTCATGGCTTGGCTCACGACTGCGCATATTGACCACGCCAGCCAAAGAGTTTGTGCCAAAACGTGTTCCCTGAGGGCCGCGCAACACTTCGACTTGCTCGATATCAAACAATGTGGCTGCGCCACCGGTACGGCTGAAATCTATACCGTCGATAATAAGGCCGACTGAGGGGTTTAGCGGTGCAGCAAACTGGCTGCGTTCGCCAATTCCGCGAATTTGCAGAAATTGTCCTCTTGATGCCCCGGATGCGAAATTGACATTAGGAGCCATGTTCAGCAGCTCATCTAGGTGTTGCGCGCCTCTCGCTTCCATTATTTCAGCATCAAAGGTGGTTAAACTGGCTGCCATGGATTGCGAATCAACAGGGCGAAAATCCGAACTCACGGTCATCGCTGGGAGTTCTGTTTGTGTTTCTGCAGCAAGACAGGCAGAAAAAAACAAGCTGCAAGAAAAGAGTGAGTAAGAGGTATTACGGTGCATGTCTATCCTTTTTATCGAAATAAAAAGAACAGGCGATCAGGAAGTATTACCGGTGAATGGTAAGTCAGGATCAGCCTGTCCCTACGCCAGTATTAACTGGATCAGGTTCATCGGGTTCCTTCTCTGCAGAGAGGATCTCAGGTCGATTTAGACCACCCCGAGGCTTGTGTAACAAACTCAAAAGTCTACAGAAAATTGACGCTTCTGACCAATAAAAAAGGCGCTGAGACAGCGCCTTTTTTGAATAAACCTGTTTGCAACTTAGTTTTCCAGTTGCGCCTTCAGGTTATCAAGGCCCGCACGATATACACCGCTGATGGCGGCACGTGCTGTGGCATCACTCAACTCTTCTGGTGCATAGTGGTTACCGGTGTAGCCACGGAAAAATTTACCCAAGAAGGTGACTTTGCTGCCAGCACCATCGGCTTTGACAGAGACCCAGCCTTTGTAGCGACTGACAGGCACTACGGGGATTTCAAACATTTCGCCATGAATATCCACTTCACCGACAGCGCTCATTTCAGTGATGTCATATTGAAAGCTCATTTTGTCGGCATCATAACGGTTCAGTACATTGCCTATGGTGAGATCGTTTTCCAGAATTAGCGTGCGTGTTGCGCCTGGCTCGTTACCGCCTTGCGCTTCAGTCGCCAGCACTGCTGGATGCCAGGTGTGGATGCTATCGAAATCTTTGATTGCTGCCCAGACAGTAGCCGGGTCAGCATTGATGGTGACAGATTCTTCGATTTGCAGGCGAGATGCGCCATGCGCCATTACCAGAGAAGGAACCAGAAACAGGCCGAGCAACAGCCCGCGAAGTACAGCTTTCATAAGTAATCCTTGTAGTTATGAATTGATTAAATGATCGAGGATACTGAATTTTCAGCGCTTCAAAACTATCATTAGTTTGTTGTGAGACCAAATGAAAATTTCATAATTTGATGGCGTCACGGATCACCTCTCGGCTTAAGTGAGGAGCAAAATACTGGATGAAAGCATAGCTGAAGCCACGCAAGTAGCTGCCTTTACGAATGCCCATGTGGGTGGTGCTGGCTTGAAATAAATGGCTGGCATCGATGGCGATCAGCGGTGCATCTTTTTCTGTATCAAAGGCCATACTTGCGATGATGCCTACGCCTAGCCCAAGTGCCGCATAGGTTTTGATAACGTCGGCATCTGTGGCGGTAAAGACCACATTGGGTCTGAGTCCTCGCTCGGTAAATGCCATGTCCTGCTGTGCTCTTCCGGTAAAGCCCATCACATAAGTCAGCAATGGGTATTCAGACAGAGCTTCGAGCGTGAGCGGTTGTTCAAGCAGAGGATGACCTGGGGTCACTAGAACCGAACGGTTCCACTGGTAGCAAGGCAAGATGGACAGATTGTCAAATTGTGACAAACCTTCTGTCGCGATAGCGATGTCAACGCGCCCGGTTGCAGCCATTTCAGCTACTTCGGTGGGTGTACCTTGCACCATGTTTAGATGCACATCCGGATATTGTTTTGAAAACTCCTGAATAGCGGCTGGCAGTGCATAACGAGCTTGCGTGTGGGTGGTGCCGATGGAGAGAGTGCCTTTATTTTCATGACGATTATCTGCGGCGAGTTGTCGGATATTTTCAACTTCAAGCAGCACACGCTCAGCCATGGCGATCACCGCTTCGCCCATCGGTGTAATCGCAGTAAGACGCTTGCCATGCCGTTCGAACACCTGCAGCCCGAGTTCACTTTCCAATTGCTGTATCTGGTTGCTGACACCAGGTTGTGAGGCATACAGTGCGTTTGCAGCTGCAGAGATACTCAAACCGCGCCTAGCGACTTCCCTGACGTATTTTAATTGCTGAAGTTTCATCGATATCCATTTTGGTGATTAACTACGTTAGCGATTAATCCATTTTAGTATAAGGTAGGTACGAAATAAATCATGCCCCTCCACCAGTTTTTTATGCTCCGCTAACTACATCTCGATGACTGCGCCAGGTAGTACTGGTTTGGTCTGCCTTGTGTATTGCTGAGCAGCCATCTCAAACACTAGTACATCCTCAAGTCTTGGGTGAAACACCAGAATGAACTTACCTGCTTGAGTTGATCGTATATTGTTGTATGTGAGTAATCTGCTCGATGGCCTCTGCTGATTTGCATGCGCACAATCAGCGGCATTCAGGTGCTCGTTGGCCTTGATGGTGTTTGGTTCGCCCAAATAGAACATGCCTAGCTGGCTCGAGTGCGAGTCAAACATCACAGCGATGGGCCGATCTAAATGGCAGCTGTTGTGAGTGGCAATGTTACCCTGACTTGAAGTGGTAAGGTTTGCTTTTTCGGTGATGGCGTTAGACAGCCAATAGTTCAACAGCGAAGATGGCGGGTGATAAAGGATTGAGATTGATATCAGCAGCATGGTCAAGCTGATGGTAAGCGATAGGGCGATGCTTTTCATAAGGTCTCCCAGTCAAATTATGTTTCATCCTGAGCTTGTCTCAGTGCGTGTGAAGGGCGCGTGAATGGAAGTATCTGCCTTAGATTATGTACCCTAACGGAATCAGACAGGATTGCGTACAATTGCTAATTACTCAGGGCAATCCAATGGATTCTCTGTTTTCTATATAAGTTTTTCTGTTAATCATAGTCAATATTATTCATTGCCTGAATATTGTGCGGTGCTAAAATACCCTCTTAAATTTTGGCTTTTCTTGATGAAGTTCCACTGACAGCTGAGCATTTTGCTGAGAAAACAGCGTTTGGATTTGCGCCGTGACTGAAAATAATCAAGTTCTCGATTTAACGTTGTTGGGCTGTCCAATGCACACCCTAAAAGCCAGAGAAACCATGCAACATTGCAGCGCAGGTCAGAAAGTATGGTTTCGTCTGAATGACGATGCTGTCAAGACCGTTTGCAAGAACCTCGCAGCCGATCACTGCTACGCCACAGTTGTCTCAAGCGATGTAGGAACCACAATAATAGAAGTGACAAAACGAAATGACTGAAATTTCTGATGCTTTAAGAAGCAAAGTCGAGTCAGCAAAAGCGCTGCTCCAAGACATCGAAGCTAAGCACAGCCCGGCGACGCTTGCCAGCAGTTATGGTGCTGAAGACATGGTGCTGATGGATCTGATTAGTCGCTATTCACCCGGTATTGATATTTTTACCCTTGATACCGGCCGTTTACCCAAGCAGACTTACGATCTGATGCAGCTGGCCAAGCAGCATTACTCGCTTGAGGTTAAGGTCTATTACCCGGATTCCACCGACATAGAGGCCTTTGTCACAGCCAATGGACCCAATGCATTTTACGACAGTGTTGAGTTGCGTAAGCAGTGTTGTGCCATCAGAAAAGTCGCGCCGCTGAAACGTGCGCTGACAGGCAAAAAAGCCTGGCTAACCGGCATGCGTCGCTCGCAGTCAGTCACTCGAAAAACATTGCCCGTTTCGGAGTGGGATGAAACACACACACTACAAAAGTTCAGCCCATTAACCGATTGGTCGAACGGTGATGTCTGGAAGTACATCCGAGCCTTTGGCGTACCCTACAATTCACTGCATGACGATGGCTATGCCAGCATCGGTTGTGCCCCATGCACACGTGCTGTGACACCAGGTGAAGATATTCGCGCCGGACGCTGGTGGTGGGAAAGCCCCGAATCCAAAGAATGTGGTTTGCACATCAAGAGCAAGTAACAGGACAGAGAATGAGACCCAAACAACTGACACATCTTAAGCAGCTCGAGGCTGAAAGTATCCACATCATTCGTGAGGTGGCAGCCGAATTCGAAAATCCGGTCATGCTCTACTCAATCGGTAAAGATTCAGCGGTGATGTTGCATCTGGCGATGAAAGCGTTTCATCCAGGTAAACCACCGTTTCCGCTGATGCACATCGACACAACGTGGAAATTCAGGGAAATGATCAAATTCCGCGATGATCTTGCCAAAGAGTTGGGGCTGGAGTTGATTGTGCATACCAATCAGGAAGGCAAAGAGGCAGGCATCAACCCGTTTGACCATGCGCGTTACACTGACATTATGAAAACTGACGCCTTGAAGCAGGCACTCAGCAAATATGGCTTTGATGCGGCATTTGGTGGGGCAAGGCGCGATGAGGAGAAGTCGCGAGCCAAAGAGCGTGTCTATTCGTTTCGTGATAAAAATCATCGCTGGGATCCCAAAGCCCAGCGACCTGAGCTTTGGAATATCTACAACTCTAAAATCGACAAGAGCGAAAGCATCCGGGTGTTTCCATTGTCAAACTGGACTGAGCTGGATATTTGGCAATACATCTACCTGGAGCAGATCCCGATTGTTCCGCTCTATTACGCAGCCGAGCGCCCGGTGGTTGATTACAACGGCCTGACAATCATGGTGGACGATGATCGTATGCGTATTCCCGAGGGACAAATGCCCAGAATGGAAAAAGTCCGATTCAGAACACTCGGCTGTTATCCACTGACAGGTGCAGTGAAATCCTCTGCGGATACGCTGCCAGAAATTATCCAGGAGATGCTGCTGACAACAACATCAGAGCGACAGGGCCGCGCTATTGATCACGACGAGGCGGGTTCAATGGAAAAGAAAAAACAAGAGGGTTACTTCTAGTATGACTACCGATAGTTCTTACCAAACCGATAGCCTGATCGCGACAGATATCGAAGCGTATTTGAAGCAACATGAAAACAAGCAGCTGTTGCGATTTTTGACCTGCGGTAACGTCGATGATGGCAAGAGCACCCTGATTGGTCGCCTGCTGCATGATTCAAAAATGATCTATGAAGATCAGTTGGAAGCCGTCACTCGTGATAGCGCTAAATCAGGAACAACTGGCGAGCAAGTTGATTTGGCGCTATTGGTGGATGGTCTTCAGGCTGAACGTGAGCAAGGCATTACTATCGACGTTGCCTACCGTTATTTTTCAACCACCAAACGTAAGTTCATCATTGCCGACACCCCCGGCCATGAGCAATACACGCGCAACATGGCAACCGGCGCATCGAATTGCCAACTGGCGGTGATCTTGATCGATGCGCGGTATGGCGTTCAAACACAAACACGCAGACATAGCTTCATCGCCTCACTGCTTGGAATCGAACATGTGGTGGTTGCAGTCAACAAGATGGACTTGGTTGACTTTAGCGAGACAGTCTTTAATGACATCCGCAGGGACTACAGCGAATTTGCCCGTGAGCTTGAGATCGAAGATATCCACTTTGTGCCAATGTCTGCGCTGGCCGGTGATAATGTGGTTCATCCAAGCAAAAATATGCCCTGGTATGG
>SKGV01000004.1 GCA_007117275.1 Methylophaga sp. | reverse complement strand
TGAATTTGCAGACTTTGCTTAACAGGCTTGCCGGCAACGACACCCTTGCACATCAGGCGTTTTTGGTTCAGGTCATTGCCTACCACGATGAACTGCGCAATTATCTCTATCCGTTTTTGTTTCATGACGCGTCATTCAACGAAGCTGATTTTGGCAGGATACCGACGTTTGTCTATCAAGCACCCAAACAGTCATTCTTGCTGATGGGCCTGATGCAGTTTGCATTGGGATTTCTGTTATTGCTTGGCCTGCTACTGTCACAGCAAAAACACTGGCTAGAGAGTGATTTGTAATGCAACGTGTACGGACCAACATTATCACTGGATTTCTCGGCACCGGTAAAACAACCGCCATTCTCAAGTTGCTACAACAAAAGCCGTCGAATGAGCGCTGGGCGGTGCTGGTCAATGAATTTGGTGAAGTGGGTATAGATGGTGAAATTATCCAGCAGCAGGCCAATGGCTTGCCTCAGGTTAAAGTCAAAGAGGTTCCGGGTGGCTGCATGTGTTGCGCTGCCGGCGTACCGATGACGGTCGCCATCAATGAGCTGATAGGTCGAGCAAACCGGCCGGATCGGCTGCTGATTGAACCGAGCGGTTTGGGTCATCCCAAGGAGGTCATCGCATTATTATCAGGGCAGCCCTACCAAAACCTGCTGGATTTGCAGACGACAATTACCATGATTGATGCTCGTCATCTCGATGATTCGCGCTACTACACACATGAAATCTACCGGCAACAACTGGCTGTCGCAGATCTGTTGGTTGCTAATAAAACAGATTTATACCCAGCCGAACAACTGCAGCGACTCAATCAATCATTGCTGGATCATAATCTACTGGATGTTCCTGTGGTGACCAGCTGTCAGGCCGAATTAAAGCCGGAATGGCTGGCACAACCGGCCAGATTCAATCAGACTCGCTGGCAGCGTGAACTCGAATATCTATTTGTTGACAGCCACACCGAACAGCTTGCCGTTGGCGGTTATCTACGCAAACAACGGCAACAAGCAGATTTTCACACCGCTGGCTGGCGATTTGAGCGCACAGTGAGTTTTGGTCTTCAACAGTTCATCCAGTGGGTTCAAGATCTTGAAGTGCTGCGACTCAAGGCGCTGATTAATACAGACCAGGGTGGACATTTGATTCAGCGGGTTGAACAAGAACTTAGCGTTGAATCAGTGCTTGATCCGCACGAAAGCCGAATAGAGATGATTTGCACCACACCGATTTCAGCAGATCAGTTACAAAAACAGTTATTGTCCCTACAGCATACACAGGCCAAGCATGTCACTCATCAAACTCAGTAACGCTCGTGTCTATGACCCGATCCAGAATTTACATGGTCAGTTGTCTGATCTGTATATCCAAAATGGCAAAATGATCAGTGCCGAAATGGCGGCTGGGCAGACCTTTAGCTCGACATACGACTTGAAGGGTGCTGTGACGATGGCGGGAGCCATTGATGTGCATAGCCATATCGCAGGTGGCAATGTGAACACTGCCAGATTGTTGCTGCCAGAACAGCATCGTAATCATATGCAACGCAATCTGAATTTGCCGTTTGCCAATGCGCGCTGGTCTGCTGCCGAAACAGGTTATCGTTATGCCCAAATGGGTTATACCATGGTGGTTGAGCCTGCGATGTTGCCGGTCAATGCGCCCCAGGTACATCATGAAATGGCGGCAATTCCTGTGATTGATACCGCAGCACTGGCGATTCTTGGCAGCGATGATCTGTTGGTGAACATGTTACGCACAGGCGCATCGCAACAACAAATCAATGATTATGTCGCCTGGACGGTAACACACACCAAGGCACTTGGGCTCAAAGTCATCAACGCCGGTGGTTCCCAGGCCTTTAAAGCCAATGTATCGACATTTGGACTGGATGATGAGGTGCCTGAGTATGGCGTTAGCTCCAGACAGATTTTGCAGAAACTGCAAATGGCAGTGATCCAGACCGGAATTGAACATCCGGTGCATGTGCATTGTAATAATCTGGGCACGCCGGGCAATGTGCAGACCGCGATAGATACCATGGAAGCCGCGGCAGGCATGCCAATGCATTTGGCACATGTGCAGTTTTATGGCTACGGCGATGAAGGGCAGCGCGGTTTTTCTTCAGCGGCTCCCAGATTAATGGAAGCATTTAATCGACATCCCAATATCACCATGGACGTGGGTCAGGTTTTGTTTGGTCAGACAGTCACTTTGTCAGGCGACATCATGGCTCAATTTTCCCGTCGCTATGATGCCAGTCCCGGCAAGTGGGCGATGTGGCATGCTGAATGTGAAGGCAGTGGTGGTATCGTGCCTTACCATTACAAAAAAGCCAGTTTTATCAATGGTCTGCAATGGGCGATTGGTCTGGAAATATTTTTGCTATCCGGTGATCCCTGGCGATTATTTTTCACCACCGACCATCCCAATGGGGCGCCTTTTACACGGTATCCTGAGCTGATGCGTTTGCTGATGGATCGTGATTATCGTTTGGCTTGTCTGGCAGAACTTCATCCGGATATTGCCGAGATGACTCTGCTCAAGGACATTCAGCAAGAATATTCAATGTCTGATATTGCAGTGATGACCCGCGCCGCACCAGCCAAACTGCTGGGTCTGACCAATCGGGGACACCTTGCGCCCGGTGCGATTGCGGATATCGCGGTTTATACGGAACAAGATGACAAAACGGCTATGTTTGCCCGTGCCGAGATGTTGTTTCGAAATGGCGAGCTGGTGATTGACAAGGGCGAGCTGTTATCAGCTAAACCGGGACAAACAGTGGCCGTCAGCCCTGGCTATGACAGGCATATCGAGCGCGTAATACACGACTATTTTGATCGTTTCTACAGCCTGAAACTGAGCAATTACGGCGTTGATAACGCATTGATCTCTGGTCAACCTGAAAGATTCATGCTGGCCAGTTGAGTCAATAGTTACTCCATGTACAGATAGACCTGATCAGCAAACAATGAGTAGGCGGATACGGCGATTTCGTTTTCGACCAGTGA
>SKGV01000024.1 GCA_007117275.1 Methylophaga sp. | reverse complement strand
GATCGATGATTTCGTCATCATTTCGTCCTTTCATGATGACGGCATTCAATTTAATACGTTTAAAACCGGCTGATTTAGCGGCATCAATACCATCAAGCACCGCCTGTAATTCACCGGTTCGGGTCAGCGCCCGAAAACGGTCTGCTTGCAGAGAGTCAAGACTGACATTTATACGGTCAACGCCCGCATCAGCCATTTGTTTGGCATATTTGGGTAGTTGTGAGCCATTGGTGGTGACATTCAGTTCTTTGAGTGCCGTACTGTGTTTGAGCGCCCCTACTTGCTCAAGCAACCAGTTCACATTGCGCCTAACCAGTGGTTCACCACCGGTGATGCGGATCTTTTCGACACCCAGCTCGCAAAATGCACGCACAAGAAAGACAATCTCCTCAAGTGTCAGCAGTTTTTCACGGGGCATGAATGTCATCTCTTCATCCATGCAATACACACAACGAAAGTCACAGCGATCCGTGATCGACATGCGCACGTAGCTGACCTTACGGCCAAAACGATCGATTAATTGTGTGGATGAATCAGTCATCATTTATCTCAATATCAGGCAGAATCATCCTTTTTGGACACTTCGCATGACTTTTCTGCCGTTGATATCCCCAATAAAGCATAGCCTCCACAACGGCCACTCAGACCGTTTAACAACAAGGCCACCCCCAATAGTGCCCACCAGCTCTGGTAGAGCAGGCTGACGATGATTATAACGCTACCCGCGATGATTCGTATCAACCGGTCTGTTTTACCCAGATTAATGTTCATTCATACCTCCAAATACAAACAAGCCCCGATGAACGGGGCTTGCATACAGCTCTCATGTGCCGTCAGTCGTTACCTGAAAAAGCACCAATTAAATGCATCAGACTCAGGAACAAGTTGTAGATGCTGACATACAGCGTCACGGTTGCCATGATGTAGTTGGTTTCACCACCGTGAATAATTTCACTGGTTTGAAACAGGATAAGCCCTGCCATCAGCAGCACAAACATCGCTGAAACCGCCAGCGCCAGACCCGGCATGCTGAAGAAATAAGCAGACAGGCCTGCCAAGAAAGCAACCAGAATGCCCACCATCAGGAAACTCCCCATAAAGCTGAAATCTTTTTCAGACTTGATGGCATACGCAGACAGCGCAAAGAAGATGACACCTGTACCGACCATTGCTTGCATAACAATTTCAGAGCCGTTTGGCATGCCAAGGTAGGCATTGATAATCGGGCCGAGCGTCAAGCCCATAAACCCGGTGAGTGCAAACACAGATGCCAAACCCCAAACACTGTCACGGAGTTTAGCGGTCAAAAATAACAAACCGAAATAGCCCACCAGTGTGATCAGTAAGCCTGGATGTGGCATGTTGAACATCATTGATAAGCCGGCAGTAAAGCCGCTGAAAACCAAAGTCATCGCCAGCAAACTGTAAGTATTTCTGAGCAGTTTATTGGTTTGAAGGACAGACTGCTGCGAACGAGCCGCAGTCGATTGTGCATCATAATTCATCAGTGCTTCTCCATCGTGTGTTGATGATTAACTTGCGTCAGCGCAATAGACAATATCCTACCCTATTGGTTCTGCTTGGCAAGCAAAACCGAGCGTGCAGGCTTTTTACCGATTGTCGGTTGTCAGTCACGTTCAATCCCAGTATCATACGCCGTCTTGGAGGGTTGGCAGAGCGGTTGAATGCACCGGTCTTGAAAACCGGCATGGTTTAACGACCATCCAGGGTTCGAATCCCTGACCCTCCGCCATACAACAATAAAAATCAATCGCTTACATTATGTAGAGTGACCTGACCCACTTAAAACCCGCCACTTCAAAAATGGTGGGTTTTTTGTTTCCGACGGATTCTACGCAAGACTTCCCTACCCTAATCACATAAAAAATCCACATGTGTGGTAAGCCATTTTGATGTGTGACAGGTTGCTTATCCGCCGGCTATTTCAGCTTTAAATGCGTATATCAGCTTTTGTGAAACACAGTTTTTTGCAGCGTGTTAACGAACTTGAATCCAGCTGCTAGTTGATAGCTGTGTGCCAATCATCGATCAGTTACCGTGTTACTTACGCAGGTAAATAAACCAATAAAACAAGCCGACAAATACACTGCCGCCAACAATGTTGCCCAAGGTCACAGGCAGCAGATTGTTCCAGAGAAAACCGCCGATGGTCAGCTGGTCAGAGATCGAGCCGCTCAGCGCAGACAACACTACAACATCGCTCTGGACTATCAAGCCTGCTGGAATAAAAAACATATTCGCCACCGAGTGCTCAAAGCCTAGTGCCACAAATGCGGTAATCGGAAACAGTACCGCAACAATCTTGTCTGTGACACTGCGACCCGCGTAGCATAACCAGATGGCCAAACACACTAAAATATTGCATAAAACGCCGCGACTGAATGCCTCTAACCAGCTCAGGTTGACCTTTGCATCGGCAATCATGACAGCATGCGCGCCTATGTCACCGTTCGCTGTATGCCAGTGGCCACTGAAATAGATCAACAGCAAGATCCCCAGCGCCCCGATAAAATTACCCAGATACACCAGCCACCAATTGTTGAGTAATTGTTTAAGACTCACCTGGCCATCAACATAGGCCATGACGATCAGATTATTTCCGGTGAATAGTTCGGCCCCAGCAACGACAACTAGTATCAAGCCAAGACAAAATGCCACCCCACCTATCAAGCGCAGCACACCGCCGGCAAGCCCTGCGGAGTCATAGGTGACCACAGTAAACAAGGCAGCACCCAGGGCAATAAATGCACCCGCCAACAATGACAATGCCAACACACGCAGCGGGTCGCCTTTGCTTTTGATCACGCCCAACTGCTGAATACGAGCAGCAATTTCTTTGGGACTGTAGGCATCGATGGAAAATGGATCCATAGTTATCCCCTTAAAATGAATAGCCCATCATGACAGATTGAGTGCTTGATGGATGGACTGCTTCTGTAATGAATTATCAGCCTTGTTTGCAGCAATCATTTCGCCTTAATGTTGCTCGCCAG
>SKGV01000166.1 GCA_007117275.1 Methylophaga sp. | reverse complement strand
TTAGTTTGCCATTGGTTTTTTATTCTACAGATTAAGCCAAAAGATTGCTATTCGGTTACTGACATAAGCGACTGGTATTTTGCGTAGAGTTGGTCATGACTTTCTTCGTTATCAGGATCTTTAGGGATACAATCAACCGGACACACCTCAACACATTGCGGTGTATCAAAGTGCCCCACACATTCTGTACAAAGCGCAGGGTCGATTACGTAAATTTCTTCACCTTGTGAAATAGCGCCATTGGGGCACTCTGGTTCACACACATCGCAATTGATACATTCATCGGTGATAAATAAAGACATCACAGCACTCCAAAAATCAGTAATTAATGATGATGTTAATAAGAAATTTGAGCCAGCTTTCGCTCAAGTGCAGACTTGACTACTGGCGCAACAAAATCTGAAACGTCTCCTCCCAATCTAGCTATTTCTCTGACCAGACTTGAGGATATGTAAGTAAATTGCTCAGAAGGCGTCAGAAATAGCGTCTCAACTGCCGGCTGCATTCGCCGATTCATTGCAGCAAGTTGAATTTCATATTCAAAATCTGAAACAGCACGCAGCCCTCGGAGAATGACGTTGGCCTGTTTTTCTTCAGCAGCTTCTATTAGTAAGCCTTCAAAACCACACACTTCAACATTATCAAAATCCTGCAGGATTAGCCTGGCCAGCTCCACCCGCTCAGGCAAGGTAAAAAAAGGGGTCTTTCCAGGGTTAATTGCTACTGCGACTACCACCTTTTTAAACAATTTACTGGCGCGCGCAATCAGATCGAAATGACCGTATGTGATCGGATCAAAGGTTCCCGGATAAATGGCAGTGTTACTCGTCACTCTGTTTGCCTGCTGATTTGCTAAACAGGCAATATCTTACATCACCTGCGATTTTATCTTTCAATAATTGCCAATCCGCGGGCAATCGTGGCAGCGCCTGTTTGGCAGCACATTCAAGATAAATTGTGGCCTCGGGCTTGAGCAGGTTGCGCTCAGACAACATTTCCGCCAGTACTGTCCATAAACCTGCCTGATAGGGTGGGTCCAAAAAAACTACATCGTATGCCACGCGGCTGTTTGCGATAAACTGCTGTGCAGACATCTGATGCACTTCACATGTTGCCGCCTGCAAATGAAGTGCATTCGTCTGTAGCTGCTGAAATGCGTGTCGGTGAGGTTCAACCATGTCCACATGCAAAGCGCCTCGCGAGGCAGCCTCAAACCCCAAGGCACCACTGCCGGCGCAACAATCGAGGCAACAGGCGCCGGGAATTACTGTCTGTAGCCAGTTAAACAGAGTTTCTCTGACCCGATCAGGGGTGGGCCTTAACCCCAGAACATCAGGGAATCTGAGTAGACGCCCACGCCATTGTCCACCGATTATCCGAAGTGTATTTGACTTTGCTTTAGTCTGTTTTGCCACCAACCATCACCGTCAACATCCTGGAAGTGTCCAATCTGCGCTGAAAAGCATCACGTACCTGCTCAACAGTCACTGCATTCACCCTTTCGTTGAACCTTGCTAGATGATCATCTGGCAATTGGTAAAAGGCCATCATCGCCAGATAGTCTGCAATCTTGCTGTTGCTATCCAGACGCAGCGCAAAACCACCTGTAATGTTTTGCTGTGCCGCCTCGAGCTGGTCTTGTGTAGGTCCGTGATTGATAAAGTCACTGAGCGTTTGCATCATGACACTATGCGCTTCTTGAGCTTGGTCATTACGCGTCTGTAACACCATCTGGAAAGGCCCTGCTTCACGCATAGGTCTAAAGAAGCTGTAGCTGGCGTAGGACAAACCACGTTTTTCCCTGATCTCACCACTCAGCAGCGACACCAAACCACTGCCCCCAAAAATATGATTGCCAACATAGAGCGGAAAGTAATCAGGATCATGGCGGGTCATGCCTGGCTGTCCAACCATGATGTGCGTCTGGCTGGAGGGATGTTCAATATGATTGACAACTCCAGACGACAACTCAATAACAGCAGGCAAAGGTTCAGCAGGTATCCCTTTGGGCAAATCCGCCAACAGCTGCTCTGCCAGCACTTCTGCCTGCGAGCGATCCAAATCGCCCACGATCACTACTACAGCATTGGCCGCCACATAGTAACGCTGGTAGAAGTTGTGGATGTCATCCAGTGTAATCTCAGCCAGTGCTCGTTCAGTGCCGGCGGGCATACTCGCGTATGGGTGAGCTTCAGCGTAAATCCCAGCTTGAAAAGCTCGACTAGCAATCGCTCCGGGCGATTGACGTTCCGCCTGCAATCCGGTCAACATCTGGTTACGTAGTCGCTGAAATGAGGCTTCGGGAAAACTAGGCGCGTTGACAACCTGTCTGAAGGTATCAAGTGCAACCTGCATGGCTTGCTCTTCGTTCAATGTTCGCAAACTGAGTACAGCCATGTCGCGCTCGGCACTGGCACTATAGCGAGCACCGACATTGGCAAAAGCATCCGCTATTTCATCCGTATTCAATGTGTCCGTGCCTTCATTGAGCATTACATTGGTCAATACCGCCAGACCAGACTTGTCAGCGTCCCTGGCCGCACCGCCATCAAACACCAACCGAACATCTACCATTGGCAATTGAGGTGCTTCAAAAAACCAGACTGGTGTTCCGTTTGCGGATTGCCATTGCTGAATATTGGAACCTGCAGCGACTGAAAATGAACTTATCAGCAGCAGACATAGAGACAAAATCCTAGTTCGCATAGTGGCCTCCGTTGGCGTTTACTGATGAATGATTTTTTGCGGCAGACACAGGGGTCAGTTCGCCAACAGTCAATCGATGATCGACGAAGTACTTCTGAGCCACCGCCATGACCTGTTCAGCGGTAACGGCATTGATATTATCGACATAGGCATCGCTCAATCGCCAATCCAAGCCGATAGTTTCCAGAATACCAATCTGCATACCCTGATAAAACAGACTATCCTGCTCATAGACCGAGCTGGCAATCACTTGGGTTTTAATCCGGTGTAGTTCCTCGTCAGAAACCAGCGTAGTTTGCAGCGTTTCTATCTG
>SKGV01000115.1 GCA_007117275.1 Methylophaga sp. | reverse complement strand
TTGTCTAATGCCTTGAGTCAGCAAAAGTCACCGGATCGGCTTGTTCAATCATCTGCCAGCGAGATGGCCGAAAAACATCAACTTAATATACTTACTAATACTAAGGTTGTTGAGCTGATGCCGGGGTCTCATGAAATAGTTCTCCACACAGGCGAACGCATTGAGTATCAACAACTTGTCCTGGCGACTGGGGCAAGGCCACGGCAATTACCAGCCTCCATCTATGCCGATGTTGAGTTACCCGAACACTCTATTTTCAGCATCAATTCGCTGGATCATTACAAAGCCTTTTATCAGCGCCTCAGTGACGTTGAGCATGTGTGTATTGTTGGTGCAGGACTTATTGGCTGTGAGTTTGCCAATGATTTATTAGCTGCTGGAAAACGCGTCTCAGTGGTCTCTAACACCCTATTGCCGCTCAACGGGGTTATTCCTTCGGCAATGTCCGAAGCGCTGCTTGATGAGCTTAAATCACTTGGCATGCAGTGGTATGGTGAAACCAGTGTTCAGTCGATTCATACCTTGGCTTCCGGTGGTTTACAGCTTAAATTGAACCAACAGAAAATTGAAGCGGATCTTGTGTTATCGGCGATTGGTTTAGAGGTTGACTTGTCCTTGGCTGCCCAAGCGAAATTGGACGTGACTGATGGCATCGTTACCGACGGTTTTCTGCAAACCAGTGTCGCTGATGTTTATGCAATCGGTGACTGTGCTGCGGTGTGTGGCGTGAATCAAAAGTACATCATGCCCATCATGCATGCGGCCAGAAGTTTGGCGAACACCTTAGTTACAGATCAACCGTCTAAGGTGAACTACCCAGAGATGCCGATCATGGTAAAAACACCCGCGTACCCGATCGTTTTCACTGCGAATAATCAAAGCGCTTCTGTCACCGAACGGATTGAAGCCGCAGACAACGGATCGGCTCTCAGGGTGCTGTATTACAATGCCAACAACAGTCTAACGGGCTTTGCGCTGAGCGGTGAGCTTACCAAAGAAAGGCAGGCGCTGTTAAAGCAGATAGAGACAGACAAGGCATGAGGCATGTACAACGGCTGATGATTTGATCTGCTCAGATGCTGCTATCTCTAAAGCTTGAACATTTCCGAAATATAAGTGCGATGGAGCTTCAGCCTGATTCATCAATCAATATGATTATTGGTGAAAATGGTTCGGGTAAAACCAGTATTCTCGAAGCCATCTACATGCTGGGATTAGGCCGATCTTTTCGTACGCGATCGTTAAAGCATCTGGTTTCATATCAGCAGCCACAGCTTCAATTGATCGCTCGCTGTGATGACAACACACCGGTCGGTCTGCAGTTTCACCTAAGCAACGGGCTGCAAATTCGTCTCAACCATTCACCGCTTAAGCGACTCTCTGATCTTGCCTCGCAACTTCCCATCCAATACATCCCTGCAAATTGTCATCAGTTTTTTGAGCTCGGGCCAAAGTACAGGCGTCGCTTGATCGATTGGGGTGTGTTTCACGTGGAACCAGAATATAACTATCACTGGCAGTCGTATAAAAAAGCATTATCACAACGCAATGCGGCGCTGAAGACGCGAGCAAAAAAAGAAGTGATAGTGCTCTGGGATAGCTATTTAGACAGGCATGGTAGCGCGCTGACAAACTATAGGACGCTCTATCTTGAACGTTTAAGACGGGAGTTTGAAATTTTATTCGGTCAGTTATGCCCAGCCTTTTCGAATGCCAAGATCACCGCTCGATTCAATGCCGGATGGCCAAAAAATGAAAGCCTACGCGACGTGCTCGTTACCAATCTAGACAAAGATCACCAATATGGCTATACACGCTATGGGGCTCATGCCTGTGATTGGACGTTAAAAATCAACGAGGCTGACCCTGCAGAGATATTGTCACGAGGGCAGCAGAAGTTGTTTTTTATGGCAATCAGCCTAGCGCAACTGAAAATCATTCGTGAGCATAATACGCACGCCGGCATTTTGTTGATAGATGATATCAGTTCAGAGCTGGATCAAAACCACCAACTCAACCTGCTCGACCATATTCAAGCCGCAGGCATACAGTCCTTCATAACTTCCACAAACTCAACATTACACGACTGGATGCACGGCAAAGAAAATTGTAATTTGTTTCACGTGGAACAAGGCCAGCTGACCAGATAATGGTTGGCTGTCAACAAGCCACGATCCATAGTAGAATGAGTAGTTAGACTTCATCCACTTCATTGAATGGATTATTTTATGAGCAGTGAAAACAACCCGACCTATGACTCATCTAACATCAAGGTACTGAAAGGGCTTGATGCGGTTAGAAAGCGACCAGGCATGTACATCGGTGATACTGACGATGGCACAGGCTTGCACCACATGGTGTTTGAGGTGTTGGATAACGCAATCGATGAATCATTGGCTGGGTACTGCACCGAGATAAATGTCCGTATTCATCCTGATGATTCAGTGTCGGTTGACGACAATGGGCGCGGCATCCCTGTGGATATTCACGAGGAAGAAGGCATCTCTGCTGCAGAAGTCATTATGACGGTGCTGCATGCGGGTGGTAAGTTTGATGACAATTCATACAAGGTGTCAGGCGGATTGCATGGTGTGGGTGTCTCGGTTGTCAATGCCTTATCGAAAAAGCTGACAATGGAAATTCAAAGAGAAGGCAAGATCTATCGACAAACCTATCAGCATGGCGTGCCAGACAGCCCTTTAACAGCATTTGAAGACACCAGCAATACAGGCACCAAAATCCAATTCTGGCCAAGCGAAGACACCTTTACCAACGTGGCCTTTGACTACAAAATTTTGGCCAAGCGAATTCGTGAGTTGGCGTTTCTTAATTCAGGTGTTCGCATTGTTCTGACAGATGAGCGCGATGAGAAGTCTGAAGTGTTCCACTATGAAGGTGGCATCAATGCGTTTGTTGAGCATCTGAACAAAAACAAAACAGCAATCCATGAGAGCACGATAAGTGTCAGCGGCCTTAGAGACGAAGTGGTCGTTGAGTTGGCAATGCAGTGGAATGATTC
>SKGV01000171.1 GCA_007117275.1 Methylophaga sp. | reverse complement strand
CTCATGATCCCTGGATGACGGTGGCTGATTTTAGAAGTTATATCGATGCGCAGGCGCAGGTCGACGTCGCCTATCAGGATAAAAGCCGCTGGCTCAGCATGAGCATCCTCAACTCTGCTAACAGTGGCAAGTTCTCTACCGACAGAACTATGACGCAATACAATCAAGAGATTTGGAAACTGCCAAAAATCAACCCGGCAGACTATGTCAGCGCCTGAGACTGGAGCCCCAACGCCCTGTTTATTGCTGGCATGCTGAACACAAAAAACGTATAATCCGCCACCTGGGCCATCACGGCTCAGCGTGCGCCTGTAGCTCAGTTGGATAGAGTGTCAGTTTCCGAAGCTGAAGGTCACAGGTTCGATTCCTGTCAGGCGCGCCATTTTCAACCGCCAAGCCCTTCAGTTAAGTTTCCTGATAAACCCGCCTGCCCGTCATGGTCGAGCTCACGGCAACACCAAGCTATTCAGACATAGACAACGCAGTGATGGCGAATGCCGTCTGATTCGCTTTATTGCATTGCAATGCCTATTTTGGCGAGTTTGCAGTCAAAAAAAGGCCCTTTTGCAGGGCCTTTTCTGGTTTTGTATTCGTTACTCGTTAGTTGTTGACGATAAACTCAACTCGGCGGTTAAGCGCACGTCCCTCTGCTGTGCTGTTATCAGCCACTGGATAGCCTTTACCCATGCCGACCGGGATCAGACGGTGACGGCTGATGCCATGACTGACCAAATAATCTACAACAGATTCCGCACGCTGCTGTGACAGGCGAAGGTTGTAATCAGCGCTACCGACACTATCTGTGTGGCCTTCAACACGAACTTCAACACGCTCATCAGTGTCCTTAAGCGCTGTCACAGCTTGGCCAAGGGTACCTTGTGCATCGGGTGTCAGCTTGGCACTGTCAAATTCAAAGGTTACCCCAGTCAATGACAGCAGGAGCGTGTCCTTGATTGGGCAGCCATCTTGGTCAACAACTGCACCTTGTGGCGTGCCTGGGCACAGATCACGGTAGTCAGGTACGCCGTCACCATCACTGTCTAACGGGCAACCAACGCTATCTACACGAACACCGGCGGGCGTTCTAGGGCATTGATCGATACCATCAACGACACCGTCGCCGTCAGAATCCATTGCACAACCACGTGCATCAAGCAACGCACCAGGTACGGGGTCGATTTCACAAACAACAGGTGCTTCTTCTACGACAGGCGCTGCGTCGACCTTGTCATTAGGGCAAAGTAAAAGCGCCAACATACCGCCAACAACTGCACTACCTGCGGCGGCTTGACCACTACTGCTTGAAGATGCTGCACCTGCAGCACCTCCTGCTATCGCACCGGCAGCTGCGCAGAGAAGATAATTATCACTGCTCCGCTGGTTAGGGCCAGCGCAACCAGCTAACAAAGCGAGGCTGAGCAGGGCGGCTGACATTTTGATGAATAGGTGCATAGCGCAAGATCCTTGATTAATGACGTTTGAAAACCTGCAAGATTAGCGCAAACCGCTAAGCCACCATCATACAGCTGCCCAAATGGCAATTGCAATGAGTCAAAGCGCACCGTTCACTGTGAAGTGCGTGCAGTGATACGTTGTTAGAATCCTCAATGATTTGGAGATGCTCCATCAGTATTATCCTCATCTTCAGCCTCCACAGACAGTGATTGCATGCTTAGGTTGCGGGGCGATTCAGCCGCTTGAGATCCAAGCTTGATCATCAACCGGACCTCGTTGGCTGAATCGGCATTTTTAAGAGCATCATCGTAGGAAATTTCACCAGCCGCATACAAGTCATACACGGCTTGATCAAAGGTCTGCATACCCAGTTCTCTTGAACGCTTCATGACGTCCTTGATTTCCGATAGTCTTCCTTTTTCAATGAGGCTGCCAATGAGTGGTGTGTTGAGCATGACTTCCACGGCAACGGCCAGCCCTGAGCCATCTTTCTTGGGAATCAAGCGTTGTGCCACCACGGCTTTGAGGTTGAGAGACAAATCAAGCAACAGTTGCCTTTGGCGGTCTTCTGGGAAAAAGTTGATAATCCGGTCCATGGCCTGATTAGCGTTGTTGGCATGTAAGGTAGACAGACACAGATGCCCGGTTTCGGCAAATGTCACCCCGTATTCCATGGTATCCCGGGATCGAATTTCACCAATCATGATGACATCCGGGGCTTGGCGCAACGAGTTTTTCAAGGCAATTTCATACGATTCTGTATCAATACCCACTTCACGCTGAGTAATCACACAGCCCCCATGCTTGTGATCAAATTCGATGGGGTCTTCAATAGTTAAAATGTGACCCGTGCTGTTTTGGTTACGATAACCAATCATCGCCGCCAGTGTAGTGGATTTACCGCAGCCGGTAGCGCCGACAAGGATCACAAAACCACGTTTGATCATTGCCAGTTCCTTTGTGATTGCTGGAATGTGCAGCTCTTCAATTATTGGAATGGTATCTTTGACAAGACGAAGCACCATAGCGATGCGGTTACGCTGATAATAAGCGCTGACGCGAAAACGCATCACACCTTTTGAATCAATCGCGTAATTACATTCTTTGTCACGCTCAAACACTTGTTTCTGAGCGTCTGTCATTGTGCTAAGCACCAGCTCACGTGCCTGCTGATCACTTAAGCATTCTTCAGAAAAGGTGGCCATGCGACCATTGACTTTGAGTGTCGCAGGCCGGCCAGCAGTGATAAAAATATCGGAGGCACCGTGTTTAATGGCTGCCTTCAGAATGGTAATAATGTCCATGTTCGCTCCTGTGTCTGTAGATCCATCAATCCGTTAGCTGCTGGCTCGTTATTACCCAATACTGCAAGGTGATGCGTACACATATTTAACGTGAAAATGTCATTTTTGCTGCCTTACGGCATCATGTTTCAGCGTGATATGGGGTTGAATTTAAATAGAGCCAGTGCTTATGGCCTTGGTCTCATACAGGCGTCAATCACTGTGTTTTTTTGAATCATCCAAGAGAGCCATACATCCCTAAAATTTTGCATTACGGCAGGACGTTTTTTTACCAAAGACCGCAAGCGCTAACGAAATAGTTCTTTGCTGACCGCAAGCGCTTGTGCTTGTTCTTTAGTAATTTGCTGTTTAAGCACCAAATCCTGCAAGCACTGATCCAGGGTTTGCATGCCCAGCGCCCCTCCCGTTTGGATGGCAGAGTACATCTGCGGCACCTTGTCTTCCCGAATCAAATTACGAATCGCCGGTGTACCGATCATAATTTCATGCGCTGCTACACGTCCCCCTCCGATTTTCTTGATAAGGGTCTGAGAAATGACCGCCTTGAGCGACTCTGACAGCATTGACCGCACCATATCTTTTTCGGCCGCCGGAAACACGTCGATTATCCTGTCGATGGTTTTTGCTGCCGATGAGGTATGCAGCGTGCCAAACACCAGATGCCCCGTTTCAGCCGCAGTCAGTGCCAATCGAATGGTTTCGGGGTCACGTAACTCACCGACTAGAATAATGTCAGGATCCTCGCGAAGTGCACTGCGCAACGCTTCACTAAATCCCATCGTATCGCGATGCACCTCGCGCTGGTTGATTAAGCATTTTTTATTGTTGTAAACAAACTCAATCGGGTCCTCAATGGTCAGGATATGCTCGTTATCCTTTTGATTTCGATATTCAATCATCGCTGCCAGGGTCGTTGATTTACCTGAACCGGTCGGTCCGGTGACCAGCACGATACCCCGATGATTGTCGGCAATGTGCTTGAATATCTCGGGCGCTTGCAGCTGCTCAAGCGTCAACACATTGGAGGGGATGGTTCGAAATACCGCTGCTGCGCCGCGATTCTGATTAAAGGCATTCACCCTAAACCTCGAAAGCCCAGGCACTTCAAATGAAAAATCCACCTCAAGAAATTCTTCAAAGTCCTTACGCTGCCTGTCGTTCATGATGTCATAGATCATCGCGTGGACTTCTTTGTGCTCTAGGGCTGGCAGGTTTATCCGTCTAACATCACCATCGACTCGAATCATAGGCGGTTCTCCAGCGGAGAGATGCATGTCAGAGGCATTGTTCTTTGCACTAAACATCAGCAATTCAGTAATATCCATTTATATCCCCTAATCTGGTTGGCCGGAATGACCGTCCTGTGAAACTACCCAGATAAAAAAGTAGCGTGCCAATCCAAGGCTTGCAAGATGACAGAAATAAAAAAGCGACTCAGTGACATTGTTCAGCAAATTTGTGAAGCTGAAGTGCAGGCAGGCAGACCGCAAGGCAATGTCAGACTGCTGGCTGTCAGCAAAACCTGGCCCGCTGACATGCTCAGGCAACTTGCCGAGGCTGGCCAGCAAGCCTTCGGTGAAAATTATCTCCAAGAGGCGCTCGCTAAAATAGCACAACTCGATGACTTAGCTCTTGAGTGGCATTTCATTGGCCCTATCCAGTCTAATAAAACGCGTGATATCGCCAAACATTTTCACTGGATACACAGTATCGACCGATTGAAAATCGCCCAGCGGCTGAATGACCAGCGTGAACCCAACGAGGCACCACTCAATATCTGCATTCAAGTCAACATTGACCAAGAAGACACTAAATCAGGTATCGCTGCTGATGAACTGGACTCACTGGTGACAGCCATTTTGCCACTTCAGCACCTCAAACTCAGAGGTCTGATGATCATTCCAGCACCTCACAACAGTGAAGATCAGCAACGGCAGAGTTTTCACAAAGCACGCGAATTATTCGAACAATTGAAAACACTGGCACCAGATGTCGATACACTGTCGATGGGCATGTCTGGAGATATGCAATTAGCCATTCAGGAGGGCAGTACTATGGTTCGCATCGGCACGGCACTGTTTGGATCGCGCAACCGCCAAACTCGCTGACTCATATATAATCAGTCAAACCAAACAACTCGTTTTATTCAGGAAAACTGTTTGATTATGAAACAATGCAGCATCAGCTTTATCGGTGGCGGCAACATGGCTCGATGTCTTATCGGCGGCCTTGTTGCCAATGGCTTCCCCGCCAACAAGATTCGAGTCACAGACCCTAATGCTGAGGCGCTCAACACATTAGCCGCGGCTTACTCGATTGACGTCTATCAGGATAGCGTCGCGGCGATCAAAGATGCCGATGTCGTTGTAGTGGCGGTGAAACCACAACAGATGCAATCGGTGGTTCGTTCTCTGGCTGCACATTGGAATTTGGACAGTCTGCTGATATCGATTGCGGCGGGTATTCGACTGAATGCTATCAGCCGTTGGCTTGCACAGCCAGATGCCGCTATTGTTCGCACCATGCCTAATACACCCGCATTGGTACAGGCCGGAGCCACCGCACTGTTTGCCAATAGTCATACCCGTCATGATCAACGCGAGCTTGCCGAAGGCATGATGCGTGCTGTCGGCTTAACCCTCTGGCTGGAAGAGGAACAGCAAATGGATGCGGTGACCGCTCTGTCAGGAAGCGGTCCTGCATATTTTTTCCTGGTCATGGAAGCGATGGAATCAGCGGCGAAAAAACTCGGGCTGGATGAAAACACCGCCAGAATGCTCTGCCTAGAAACCGCTTTCGGTGCTGCTAAGATGGCGCTGGAAAGTGGAGATAATGCGGCGACATTGCGACAAAAAGTCACCTCACCTGGCGGAACGACCGAACGGGCTATTGATGAACTGCAAGACGGTGGACTCACAGGCGTGTTTGAAAATGCTATGGTGGCAGCTGCGTTGCGCTCCAGAGAACTCGCCGATCAATTAGGACAGGACCATGAGCAGTAATTATTTCACCAATCCTCTGGTGTTTCTGATTGAAACCGCTTTCTTTCTCTATATGCTCCTCTTGGCCTTGAGATTACTGATGCCATGGGCACGTTGGGACTATCATCATCCCATTTCACAGTTTATCGTTCGCTGTACCCAGCCCCCTGTGATGTTGCTAAGAAGCATTATTCCCACAATAGGTCGCTTGGATGTGGCCACACTGCTAGTGCTGATTATCGTCACCATGATAAAGCTGGTTCTTGTGTCAGCGCTGTTTGGTTATCTGCTCGGCCCAATGGCGCTGATTCAACGTTCGATTGCTGAGATTTTCTCATTATTCATCACGCTGTTTACCATCACCATCCTCATAGAGGTGCTATTGAGCTGGATCACAGCCCCGGGCAGTCATAATCCAGCTGCGCATTTGATTCGCCGGCTCAATGCACCCTTGCTAGAACCTGTCAGAAAAAAATTGCCAGTCACTTCAGGGCTGGATCTCACACCCCTGCTCGTGGTGATAGGTTTGCAATTGCTGCACATGCTGATACTACCCATCCTATTGCTTGGCCATTGACTTTATTGCACTGGCATCCTGCTGACATTAGACTTTGTCATTTATTTTGGGAATAACACACCATGCCGGACTCACTGCCAGCCGACTCGGTTGGCTTGGTTTCACCCGCTACGCTACATGTGGATACACCACTGCAACTCGACTGTGGGCGCACACTTAACAACTACCAGTTGATATACGAAACCTACGGCACGCTCAACCAAGATAAAAGTAACGCAATACTGATTTGCCATGCACTGTCTGGCGATCATCACGCCGCCGGTTATCACAGCATGGACGATCGCAAACCTGGCTGGTGGGACAGTGCCATCGGTCCCGGAAAGCCGATAGATACCAATCATTTTTTTGTGGTGTGTCCCAATAATCTCGGTGGCTGTAAAGGCTCGACTGGACCGAATACCCTCAACCCAGAAACAGGTAGTCTGTACGGCCCAGATTTTCCTATCGTTACGGTGTCTGACTGGGTTCGTAGTCAGTCTGTGCTTGCCGATCATCTTGGCATTCAACAGTGGGCAGCCGTTGTCGGTGGCAGCCTGGGTGGAATGCAAGCATTACAGTGGGCTATCAGCCTGCCAGATCGGCTGCGCCATGTATTGATTATTGCTGCAGCGCCCAAATTGTCTGCGCAAAACATCGCTTTTAATGAGGTTGCTCGGACGGCCATCATGTCTGATCCGGACTTTCATCAAGGTCACTATGCCGAACACAACACCATGCCGGCGCAAGGTTTGGGCCTGGCGCGCATGCTGGGCCACATCACCTATTTGTCTGATGAAGCCATGGGGCAGAAGTTTGGACGAGAATTACGCAGCGGTGCATTGCAATACGGTTACGATGTTGAGTTTCAAATCGAGAGTTATTTGCGCTATCAAAGCTCCACATTTGTCGGCCGCTTTGATGCCAATACTTATCTCTTAATGACCAAAGCGCTCGATTACTTTGACCCTGCACGTGACTTCAATGATGACCTTACCGCCACCGTAGCTTCTTTGCAGGCACGTAGCCTGGTGATTTCGTTTACCAGCGATTGGCGGTTTTCGCCGCTGCGTTCGGTAGAAATCGTCAATGCCCTGATTCATGCCGGCAAACAGGTCACTTATGTGGAAATAGAAGCCAATCAAGGACATGATGCGTTTCTCATGCCAATCCCCCGTTACATGGAAATTTTTGGCAGTTACATGAAAAAAATCGCTGCTGAGGTATCGTCAACATGAGTCTGCGGATAGATTTGCAAATAATAAGCGACTGGATTCCTGATGGTGCCAGGGTATTGGATTTGGGCTGTGGCAATGGCACTCTGCTCAAGCACTTGCAGCAGCGCGATATCAGCGGTTACGGACTGGAAATTGATAACGCCAAGTTTGCTGAATGTATTGCTTCGAATGTGAACGTGATTCAAGCAGACCTGGATGAAGGGCTGCCTTTATTTGCTGATCAGAGTTTTGATTTTGTCATTCTGTCACAAACCCTACAGGCGATGGCCAGACCAGACTTTTTGCTGGATGAAATCATGCGTGTTGGCAAACAAGGTATTATTGGCTTTCCAAATTTTGGCCACTGGCTATGCCGTTGGCAATTGAGCGTCCATGGCAAAATGCCCGTCTCGAAAAACCTGCCTAATGCCTGGTATGACACGCCAAACATCCATCTATGTACCATCGCTGACTTTGAAAAGATGTGTACGGACAAGCAGTTGAACATCATCAATCGCAGCATCGTCAACCATGCCCACAAGGATTCGCTTGGCATTCGACTATTACCTAACCTGTTTGGACAGACCGCTGTCTACCATATTCAAAAGCAGACTTCATGAAAGCCTATCAGCAACAATTTATCGACTTTGCACTGAGCACAGGCGTATTACGATTTGGCCAGTTCACCCTTAAATCTGGTCGCATAAGCCCGTATTTTTTCAATAGTGGCTTGTTCAACAGTGGTGCCAGCCTGGCCCGTCTTGGCCGCTTCTACGCACAAACCATTGTGGAATCGGGTCTTAGCTTTGATGTGCTGTTTGGCCCGGCGTACAAAGGCATTCCACTTGCCTCAACCGCCGCCGTCGCCCTGGCAGATCATCACCAACGCGATCTACCTTATGCATTCAATCGTAAAGAGGCCAAGGACCACGGTGAGGGTGGCCAGTTAGTCGGCGCACCACTGCACGGTAAGGTATTGATTATCGATGATGTGATTTCGGCGGGAACCTCGGTTCGGGAGTCGGTGGAGATCATTCGCGCAGCAGGCGCTGAGCCAGCTGGTGTTGTCATCGCACTGGATCGTCAAGAACGTGGCAAGGCACAACTATCCGCCATACAGGAAGTTGAACAAGACCATGGTATCCCGGTGATCAGCATTATCTGTCTCAACGATCTGCTCAGCTATTTGGCAGAGGACTCACGTTTGCCGGTCGAAACGCTGCCAGCCGTTCAAGCATATCGAGCAGAATACGGGGTCTAACCGGCGATCAATTTGATTGCAATTAACAGGGTTATGACTTCAAAGGCACGTTTGATCCAGCGATTACCATGCTTGATTGCCAAATGTGAGCCCAAGTAACCACCCAACAGCGAACCTGCCAGCAACGCTGGTAGCCAATGCCAACGAATGTCAGCCAACATCCCCACGGTGATTGCGCCGGTGCCATTCCAAAACAAGCCGACCATAATCAGCGTGTAGGCGACGGCACGTTGATAATCCATACCGAACCAAAAAATCAGCCAAATCGTCACAAACAAACCACTGCCTGACGTAAGTGAACCGTTGATGATGCCCAGCAAGAACAACACCGCACCACCCTGCAGAAAAGGTTTACGCTGCCGGTGTTTAGGCTGATAGTGCTGACCCAGTTGCGGTTTAACTATCGAATATATGCCAAGACTGCCGGTCAACACACCCAAGGCAATCTCAGCAGCCCGATCTGGTACATGTAAAATCAGCAGCCCACCCAGTATCACCCCCGGTAAACCAGCAATCAGCAGCAGCATGACAAACTCGCGCTCCAAGCGACTGGAACGCCAATAACGAATTGCAGCGCCCAAGCCCAACGCGACACTGGCAACTTTATGGGTGGCCAACGCCACTGAAAAAGTTAAACCCAGAAATATCAGGAGTGGAAACTGAATGAGGCCCGCGCCGCCGCCGCTAAACGCCGAAAAGGTATTGGCGATCAGAGAAATTAGAAACAGAATGAAGTGGTCTATAGGACTCAAGGAACAGATCGCTTTTATTAATGTGACATCATCAGCGGCACCCTATCCACATATCTCGCTTGATGAGCTATAGCGGCTGAAACTGCTAGCGTTACTGATGATGTTAGACGACGATTAAACCAGCGTATCGAGCACACTTAACAGCAGCTGGTTTTCTGTGTCTGTTCCCACGGTAATACGCAGAAATTGATCAATCCGTGGCTTTTTGAAATGCCTGACAATAACCCCTTGCGCCCTGAGCGCAGCCGCCAATGAATCTGCATCGTGATTGGGGTGGCGGGCAAACACAAAGTTTGCCGCGGATGGCAGCACCTCAAAGCCCATCTCGGCAAGCCCCATCGTTAATTTTTCACGGCTATCAATCACTTTCTGGCGTGTCTGTTCAAAGTACGCCTTATCTTCATAAGCAGCAACGCCGGCGGCTTCGGCGAGCATATCCAGCGGGTAGGAATTAAAACTGTCTTTGACCCGAATCAATGCTTCGATAAGATCCGGATGGCCGGCAGCAAAACCAACGCGCATGCCGGCCAACGAGCGAGATTTTGACAAGGTTTGTGTCACCAGCAAATTCGGATACTGATCAATCAGCGCGATTGCCGACTCACCACCAAAATCAACATAGGCTTCATCTACCACCACCACACTGTCTGTATGCACGCTTAGCAGCGTTTCAATGAACTCCAGTGGCAGGAAGCAGCCCGTCGGCGCATTGGGGTTTGGAAAGATAATGCCGCCGTTAGCATGCGCATAATCTGCGACATCAATCCTGAAATCATCGGTCAAGGGAACACAGCGATAGTCGATTTGGTACAACTGACAATACACCGGATAAAAGCTATAGGTAATGTCCGGTAAGAGTATCGGTGCCTCATGTTGAAACAAACCATGAAACACATGCGCCAACACTTCGTCAGAGCCATTACCCACAAACACCTGTTCTGGCTGAATGCCGTGATAATCAGCAATCGCCTGCTTTAATGACTGTGACGCTGGATCTGGATAAAGACGCAGCCGATCACTCACACCCAGTCGAATCGCTTCAAGCACCTTGGGTGATGGCCCGTAAGGATTTTCATTGGTATTCAACTTGACCAGTTGACTGCCACGCGGTTGCTCCCCTGGAACGTAAGGGTCGAGTTGATGAACGATAGGACTCCAGAAACGGCTCATAGCCTTAATCTAATCCTTGAGACGATATTCAGCAGAACGTGCGTGTGCCGTCAATGACTCACCACGTGCCATCACCGAGGCAATTCTACCCAGCTGTTGTACGCCTTGTTCAGACACCTGTATCAAACTAGAGCGCTTCTGAAAGTCATAAACACCTAAAGGTGAACTAAATCTGGCAGTACGCGAAGTCGGCAGCACATGATTGGGTCCGGCACAATAATCACCAATGGCTTCTGGGGTATATCGCCCCATAAAAATAGCACCGGCATGGTGAATTTTCTTGGCCATATCCATCGGCTCATCCACAGATAACTCAAGATGCTCGGGGGCGATAAAGTTACAGACTTCAATGGCCTCTTGCATATCACGCACCTGAACCAATGCGCCACGATTATTTAGTGAGGTTTCGATCATCGCTGCACGCTCCATGGTAGGCAGCAGCTTATCGATTGAGGCTTTCACCTGTTGCAGAAACTGTGCATCCGGTGATAGCAGAATTGATTGTGCATCCTCATCATGCTCGGCCTGCGAGAACAAATCCATGGCGATCCAATCAGGATCGGTTTTACCATCACAAATCACCAAAATTTCCGAAGG
>SKGV01000126.1 GCA_007117275.1 Methylophaga sp. | reverse complement strand
GATGACAGCGTTATTGAAGATGAAACCGTTAACAAAGCCACCGCGCTATGGACACTGTCGAAAAATGACATCACTGACGATCAATACAAAGAGTTTTACAAACAAGTGGCCCATGACTTTGAAGATCCACTGAGCTGGAGCCACAACAAAGTCGAGGGCAACACCGAATATACTTCGCTTCTGTTCATTCCATCTCGCGCACCATTTGATCTGTGGGATCGGGATCGCATGCACGGCATCAAGCTGTATGTAAAACGTGTTTTTATCATGGAAGACAGCGAGCAGCTGATGCCGCGTTATCTGCGTTTTATCCGCGGTGTGATTGATACCAACGATCTGCCGCTCAATGTATCGCGTGAGATCCTGCAAAGCAGCAAAGTCATCGACAGCATCCGCACTGCCTCAGTGAAGAAAATCCTGTCTGAACTGAGCAAAATGGCCAAAAACGAGCCAGAGCAATACAGCAAGTTCTGGAATGAGTTTGGTCAGGTCATCAAGGAAGGTCCGGGTGAAGATTTTGCCAACAAGGAAACACTGGCCAAGCTGTTGCGTTTTGCCACCACTGAATCCGGCTCTAGCGAGCAAACAGTGTCGCTGGAAGACTATGTTGGCCGGATGAAGGAAAAGCAGGACAAGATTTATTACATCACTGCCGAAAGCTACGCCGCAGCGAAAAACAGCCCACATCTGGAAGTCTTCCGCAAAAAAGGCATCGAAGTACTGTTGCTGACCGACCGTGTAGACGAGTGGCTGGTCAACTCGCTGACCGATTTTGACGGCAAACATCTGCAATCGGTTGCCAAAGGTGATCTGGATCTCGGTGAATTGGAAGATGAAACCGAGAAAAAAGCCCATGAAGAAGTTGAGAAAAACTTTGAAGATCTGGTGGAGCGCGTCAAGAAAACACTCGACGAGAAGATCAAAGATGTTCGCATTACCCATCGTTTGACCGATTCTCCCGCCTGTTTAGTGGCTGATAACTACGACATGAGTGCTAATCTGGAACGCATGCTCAAGGCAGCGGGGCAGCAGGTTTCAGCCAGTAAGCCCATCCTGGAGCTGAATCCTGAACATCCGATGGTGGTCAAGCTAAAAGACGAAAGTAACGATGACACCTTTGGCGACTGGGTGTCTATCTTGTTTGACCAAGCGCTACTTGCTGAAGGTGGTCAACTGGATGATCCGGCCAGCTTTGTCAAAAAACTCAATGCCATGCTGCTACAGCAAGCTTAATCGGACTGTTCGGCCTCTCTCTTGGCGGGAGAGAGGCCGGCCATTCTCGGATGCGATACACTATCACTGCTAAGCGCCACCATTTAACCCACCGCGATCACTGCGTAATCAGGACACCATCATGCAAGACAGCCCCTCGCAGGATCATCTGCAACGTTTTATTTTTGACAATGCCGAGGTGCGTGGCGAATGGGTTCAATTAAAAAGCACCTGGCAGAAAGTCAGCAAGCAACGTGACTATCCAGCACCGGTGGCACATCTTCTGGGTGAAATGCTGGCGGCGGCTGCACTGCTCACCGAAACTGTGAAAATTGAAGGTCGTCTGGTGTTGCAAATTCGTGCCAGCGGACCGGTATCAATGATGATGGTCGAATGCACCAGTGATCACACGCTAAGAGGCCTTGCCAATTGGCAAGGTGAGATTGAAGATACTGCCAGTTTCAGTGAATTGCTGGGCGAAGGCACGTTGGCAATCACCATCGAAGTCGTAGGTGCCAAGCAAGCCTATCAAGGTATCGTCAGCCTCAATGGTGACAATCTGTCCGCGGTGTTGGAAAACTATTTTCAACAATCAGAACAGCTTGATACCCGTATCTGGCTGACTGCTGATCAACATGCTGCCGCCGGTTTGTTTTTACAACAATTGCCAGGGGATAAAAAACCTGAACAGGCCGAAAACTGGTCACGTATTAACCAACTAGCGTCAACCGTGACGCCACAGGAGTTATGTGACCTGGATGCCATCAATCTGTTGCATCGGCTGTTTCATCAAGAGCCAGTTCGACTGTTAACCACCACCATGCTTGATTTTTCCTGTACCTGTTCCCGCGAGCGGGTCGGAGAAACCATTCGCATGTTGGGTGAAGCCGAAGCCAATGACATTATCGAACAACATGGCTATCTGGAAGCGGCCTGTGAATTCTGTAATACCCACTATCAGTTTGATAAGGTCGATATTGCGCAGTTATTTAATGACACCATTTCGCCCAGCAATGATAGTGATGTATTGCATTAGGGCATAGATAACAATGCTTCGACTGTTGATATTCAGCTCGATTGTCTTACTGCTCGCCGGGTGCTCGGCGCGAATTACCCCACCAGCCACACCCGAAACACCTCGCAGCATATTCATACTTGATCATGGCAAGCATTCCAGTCTGGTATTGACTCAAGCCAACGGCGATCTGATTCGATATTCCTATGGCGATTGGCGTTATTACGCACAGGCCCAGACGGGTCTGCTTTCCGGTTTTCGGGCAATTGCTCTGCCCAGCAAAGCGGCATTGGGTCGACGCCAATTACCGGGGCCAGCAAGCGCCGAAAATGTCCGCCAACAGGTCAAGGCCAGTATCGAAAACATGCTCAGTCTTGAGGCGGAAGCCGAAGCGGTAGATCGCTTGCTTGAACAACTGCAACAGAAATTCGATGCATCACGCGTCAGCCTGCTATATCGACCGGAATACGATCTGGAGTTTGTCCAGCATCCGGTCAACTACAGCCTGAGAAATAATTCCAACCGAGTACTGGGCGACTGGCTCAAACAACTAGGCAGTGATATTCACGGCTGGCCGTTACTATCTGACTGGCAGCTTGAGCCGTCGCGCCAGTGATTCTTCCTAGAACATCAATCTCAGCCCCAAAGACACCGTGTAGCTATCCCGACGTTCATCATTACCGCTGGCGATACGGGCAGTGCCACCAAACTTGCGGTCATAGCGCAGATCCAGATAGGGCGTGATTTCACGGCTGATTTCGTAGTTAAAACGCAACCCCAATCGACCTGAAGTTAAACCTCTGCCCAGGTCTTGCCGGTCCACTTGCT
>SKGV01000089.1 GCA_007117275.1 Methylophaga sp. | reverse complement strand
ACTTGATGCGACCGTGGTCAATATGCGTTTTATCAAGCCGCTGGACACTGAATTGATTGATCAACTTGCCGAAGATTATCAACTGCTGGTCACGATTGAAGAAAATGCGCTGATGGGTGGGGCCGGCAGCGCGGTCAACGAATATCTTCGACACGTTGGTCACAAGACCGATATTCGGCTGTTAGGGCTGCCTGATAGCTATGTCGATCATGGCGAACATAAGCAGATGTTGGCCGATTGTGGGCTGGATTCAAACGGATTGGTCGATACTATCAATCGGTTTTTTGCGTCATAATGGGCTGTCACACCGTATAATTCCCGAGTATAATAGTCAACAATATGAGTGCAATCTACACATTAAAAATTCTGGCTGACTTTGCTTCGGCGCACACCTTGAGAGATTATCCAGGGGATTGCAAGCGTATGCACGGTCACAACTGGAAGCTTGAGGTCGAGGTGACCGCGACAGCGCTCAACCAGCATGGCATGGGCATGGATTTCAAAACCATGAAAACCGCGACCCGTGAATTGGCAAAAACGCTGGATCATCGCTATCTGAATGATATTCCGCCGTTTGATGAAATCAATCCGACAGCCGAAAACATTGCCCGATTTTTCTATGAGCGATTGAGCAGCACCCTGAACACAGACACAGCCAAAGTGTCAGGCGTAACGGTATGGGAAACAGACCGCGCCTGTGTCAAATATAGTGAGGAAACACCAACATCATGACTGATCAGATCAAACCCGTCGCCGCTGGCGAAATTGAAGATGTCCAAAACATCAAGGACAAGCGTCACATCGCCATTGATAAAGTAGGGATCAAGGATATTCGTCATCCAGTCATGGTGAGTGACCGCACAACCGGTGAACAACACACCGTTGCCAACTTCAATATGTATGTGAATCTGCCGCATGAGTTCAAAGGCACTCACATGTCTCGATTTGTTGAGATCCTCAACCAGCACGAGCGCGAAATTACCGTTAAATCCTTCCATGAAATGCTGGGGGAAATGACTGAGCGTCTGGACGCGCAGTCCGGTTACATTGAGATGAGTTTCCCGTACTTTGTCAACAAAGAGGCACCGATCTCAAAAGTGCGCAGCCTGATGGACTATCATGTCAGTTTTATTGGTGAGATTAATGACCAGAAAACCAGCATGACCGTCAAAGTTATTGTGCCGGTCACCAGCTTGTGCCCGTGCTCGAAAAACATCTCAGACTATGGCGCGCACAACCAGCGCTCTCATGTGACAGTGACGGTAAAAACCGACAGCTTCATTTGGATTGAAGATCTGATTGATCTGGTCGAAGAAGAAGCCTCATGCCAAATCTACGGCCTACTGAAACGACCTGATGAAAAACACGTCACTGAGCGTGCCTACGATAATCCAAAATTTGTCGAAGATATGGTGCGTGATGTTGCGGCCAGACTGAATGCTGATGATCGAATCAATGCCTATATCGTCGAATCTGAAAATTTTGAGTCGATTCATAATCATTCAGCATATGCTCTGATAAGCAAAGGCTTCGACTGATTTAAGGCCAACCCCAAAAAAGCCGAGCAGCCAAGGCGCGCTCGGCTTTTTTGTGCGACCTCGTTTATTAAAACCGTTACAGTAAGTCTAGCCTGTCGCCCTCACGTCTGATTTCCAGACTATCCAGAAAGCTCATTCCCATGAGTGACTGTTTCGGGTGAGGCCCATCGATGACAATCGTCCTGAGGTCGAAGCGGCAAATTTCACCCAGCTCGACCCGATCTAAACGCACTTCATAGGCGAGTTGTTCATTGGAAGCTGTCCTGACGCTTACTATAGGAGCGCTCAGATAATCCAGCGCCAATCGTCTGGCTAAATCGGCATTCATCGTAACCCCGCTAGCGCAACACTAAGCCCATTAATAGGACCCGGTACGATGTACAAGCCATTACGTGACCAAACGCTTACTCTGGCCTGCTGCGGCGGACTATATGTGCCACCAACTTGGCCGGTCAATTCAAATTCTGGGTATTGACCATTGATATCGAGCACGGCGCTGTGTGTCTGCACTGATCAGCATGACGCCTTGCGGGTTTGACTGGTTCAATGCCAAGGCATGCAATTGTTGATTGATTTCAACCACTGCAAAATCCCGAAATAGGCTCACAACACGGATATCCAGCTCAAACGGCCATACAATCGTCTGATAGATAAGTATAATGAATAGATAAAGTTGCGATGAAATCATCCGTTTCATTCCGCAAATTCAGGTGTTTTTTTATCTTACAGCGAATAGTCATGACGTGTGCAGTTTCACCCTCAGTGACCGGTATTGTGCTGGCTGGTGGTCAAGGTCGGCGCATGGGCGGTCAAGACAAAGGTTTGCTGACTTATCAGCAACAGCCCCTAGTCAAGCGTATTCTCGACAGACTGGCACCTCAGGTTGAGTCAATTGTCATCAATGCCAACCGGAGTCATGCCCAATATAAGCAATTTGGCTATCCGGTAATTACAGATTTGCTTGACGGCTATCAAGGTCCCTTGAGCGGAATGCTGGCCGGCATGCAACAGGCCAAGACTGACTATATCTTGACTGTGCCGTGTGATTGCCCGCACATAAGTACCCAGCTGCGCCGACGCCTGCTGGAAAGTTTACTCATGCATCAGGCTGATATTGCAGTTGCCCATGATGGCAAGCGTCTGCAGCCGGTGTTTTCGTTGATGTCTAGGCAACTGCAAGCGGATTTACAAGCTTGGCTGGCATCTGGAGAGCGCAAAATCGATTTATGGATGCAACGGCATAACGTTATCGAGGTAGATTTCAGCGACCAGCGCGATTGTTTTATTAACTTTAATCATCCCGAAGATATTACCGAGCACACTCCAGTCGAATTTCCCCTGCCAATGCTCGGCTTTGCCGCCTTCAGTGGCACTGGCAAAACCAGTTTGCTAGTCAAGCTGATTCCAGAACTGAAAGCACGCGGTCTTCGGCTTGCTGTAGTTAAACACGCGCATCATCGCTTTAATATCGATGTGCCGGGAAAAGACAGTTACCGAATGCGTGAGGCGGGTGCGAGTCAGGTAGTGGTAGCATCTCGTCGCTTATTGGCATT
>SKGV01000162.1 GCA_007117275.1 Methylophaga sp. | reverse complement strand
CTCTTGACTGCTTTTACCGCATTTTCAATCACCTGCTCAGGCGTCATTCTCAGCTTCATCTTCATGTGAATCGGCGAGGTCGCAATAAAGGTATGAATACGCGACGCATTGGCTGATTTTAATGCTTCACCGGCCCGATCTATGTCCGCATCAAGTGCCCTGGCAAGACCACAAATTCGACTCTCCTTGACCGCCGAAGCAACCGCTTGCACGGCTTCAAAATCACCGACACTGGCAATCGGAAAACCTGCTTCGATGACATCCACATGCATCCGCTCCAATGCCTTGGCAATGCGAACTTTTTCGTCTTTGGTCATTGACGCACCAGGGCTTTGCTCACCGTCACGCAAGGTGGTGTCAAAAATAATCAATTTATCTGTCATATCAGCTCCGTTCTGGCTGCATCGCCATCATCTTAAGCAAGTTGTTTGTTAATCATCATGGGTAAACTCAGCTTTAAGGCCACACTATTGCTTTATCAGTAGCGTTTGATTGTTTTTACTCATGGTTGGATTCTTTGGAGTGTGCTCTTTCTATTCGATGCTGACGCAACTTGAACAAGGTCAATGCGGGTCCCGACATCGCGTAAATCAAGAAGGTAGAGAACAGGATAAGTGGTGGATCGATAGCTATCAGCGCAAACACCAGTACCAAAACCAGCATAACCATAAAAGGTACTTTACCGCGTAAATCCAGCTCTTTGAAACTGTGGTAGCGGACAGTGCTCACCATTAAGATAGCGCACATCAGGGTCAAAGGAATAGCCACCATGGTCAGTAGTGCCGGAGCCAGCGCATTGCTGCTTCCAGCCCAAACCCATCCTGCAATACACGCTGCAGCCGCTGGACTAGGTAATCCCTGAAAATAACGTTTATCCGCGATGCCAATCTGTGTGTTAAAGCGCGCCAGTCGCAAGGCACCGCATGCCGCAAAAATAAACGCCACCATCCAACCAAACTTACCCAAACCAGCCAACGCCCATTCAAACATTACCAGGGCGGGCGCCAAGCAAAATGCCACCATATCTGCAAGGCTGTCATATTCGGCACCAAAGGCACTTTGTGTGTTGGTCATTCGCGCAATACGACCATCCAGCCCATCCATGATCATCGCAACAAAAATAGCCACGGCTGCTACGGTAAACTCACCCCTCATGGCCGAGACAATCGCATAAAAACCCGCAAACAACCCCGCTGTTGTAAATAAATTGGGGAGCAGATAAATACCGCGTTTTTGTTGTTTGTCGTAATCGACCATCTGAAGTCACTCCAACTAGGCTTTTGTCATTATGACATTGCAAACCGCTGAAACAAAACGGGGATGGTTGTTGACACAACCACCCCCGCTACAAGTGCCGATTTTCGATGATCAGTTTTTCGACTTATCAACGATTTTTTGAATCCAAGGCATCATTTCACGCAGCTTTGCACCCGTTTGTTCGATAGGGTGCTCTGCATTCAAGCGACGCATGGCTGTCATTTCCGGATAACCGCTTTGGCCTTCCAGAATAAACTGTTTCGCGTATTTGCCTTCCTGGATATTTTTTAAGGCTTCGCGCATGGCCCAACGGCTTTCTTCGTTGATGACTTTAGGTCCGGTAACATACTCACCGTATTCGGCATTATTGGAAATTGAGTAATTCATGTTGGCGATGCCACCTTCGTACATCAAATCAACAATCAGCTTCAACTCATGCAAGCACTCGAAGTAAGCCATCTCAGGCGCATAGCCAGCCTCAACCAGTGTTTCGAAACCGGCCTTGACCAGCTCAACCGCACCACCACACAAAACAGCTTGTTCACCGAACAGATCGGTTTCTGTTTCATCACGGAAAGTGGTTTCGATAATGCCGGTACGACCTCCGCCTATGGCTGAGGCATATGACAAGGCAATCGCTTTGGCTTTTCCGGAAGCATCTTGTTCGATTGCGATCAGATCAGGAATACCGCCGCCTTTGGTAAATTCGCTACGCACGGTGTGACCGGGGGCTTTTGGAGCAATCATGATGACATCCAGGTCGCTGCGCGGCACGATCTGGTTATAGACAATTGCGAAACCATGCGCAAAGGCTAATACCGCACCCTGTTTCAAATTCGGGGCGATTTCGTTGTTGTATAACTGAGATTGAAACTCATCGGGTGTGAGTACCATGACCAAATCAGCAGATTTGACTGCTGCACCGACATCGTCAGAAACGTTCAAGCCAGCGCCTTGTGCTTTAGCGATAGAAGAAGAACCTGCACGCAGGGCAACTGTGACATCAACACCAGAATCTTTCAGATTGCAGGCATGTGCATGGCCTTGAGAACCATAGCCGATGATAGTGACTTTCATGCCGCGGATAATCGACAGGTCACAGTCTTTGTCGTAATAGATGTTCAAACTCATTGTTGGATTCCTTGGTTTTCAATAGGGTTGCCGTGAAACACAGAGTCAGATCTGCAGGCTTTTTTCACCGCGAGCAATGCCAGAAACGCCACTGCGAACGGTTTCGAGTATTTTGTGTTCAGCCAGCGCTTCGATGAATGAGTCCAGCTTATGCCCTGCGCCAGTCAATTCAATGGTGTAGGTAGTGGTTGTCACATCAATAATATGCCCACGGAAGATGTCTGCCAGTCGTTTAACATCCTCACGCTGCGCCATGGTGGCTGCTTTTACTTTAATCAGCATCATTTCGCGTTCGATATGAGAACCATTGCTCAATTCCATCAGCTTCACCACATCGATAAGCTTGTTAAGCTGCTTGGTGATTTGCTCGACTACGCGTTCTGTCCCTGATGTGACAATCGTCATACGCGATAAGGACGGGTCTTCGGTAGGCGCGACCGTCAAAGATTCGATGTTGTAGCCACGCGCGGAAAACAAGCCAGCCACTCGAGACAATGCACCCGCTTCGTTTTCGATCAAGATAGAGATGATATGGCGCATCAAGATAACTCCCGCTCTGGATCTTGGGGTAAATCAGCATAGGGGGACATGTGCATTTCGTTATGCGCTTTGCCCTGTGCGATCATCGGATACACATTTTCAGTTTGATCGGTCACGATATCCAAAAATACCAAGCGATCTTTCATGGCAAAAGCGCGTTCCATTTCTGGACGCAAGTCTTCTACGCGTTCAAT
>SKGV01000038.1 GCA_007117275.1 Methylophaga sp. | reverse complement strand
TTCACAGCCAGTTAGCTGTCGACATAGTAAAGCACACAAAATAATAATGACCGGTAGATGCCGATTATTCCATGAAGCATCGTGTGCAACAATTGTGACTGACAATGCAAGGTTGAGGAGATTGTGCAGAAGGTGGCACGCCCGGCAGGACTCGAACCTGCTACCCTCGGCTTAGAAGGCCGATGCTCTATCCAGATGAGCTACGGGCGCATTGAATTGTCTAAGCGAGGACTGTAGGGAACACTTAAAATGGTCGGGGCAGAGAGATTCGAACTCCCGACCCTCTGGTCCCAAACCAGATGCGCTACCAGACTGCGCTATGCCCCGACGTCTCGAAGGAGTGCATCCCCGAAGAAGGCGAAATAATACTCTTCGGCACCTATTGAGTCAACCACTCATTGATAATTTTTGCCGTCATTCAGACAACATGCGATCATATCGCTTTTGCATTGGTCGGGAACGCATAAATGACTGCTAAACTCATTGATGGCAAGGCAATTGCCGCTGAGCTCAAACACAAGATCAAGGCTGCCACACAGATGCGACTGGCCACCGGTAAACGCATTCCAGGTCTGGCTGTAGTGTTGATTGGCGACAATCCCGCTTCACAGGTTTATGTGGGCAGCAAACGACGCAGTTGTGAAGAAGTTGGATTCAAGTCAGTCTCCTTTGACCTCCCGGAAGACACCACGCAACAAACCCTGCTTTCTCTAATCGAAGGCCTTAACAATGATGACGAGATTGATGGCATTCTTGTTCAGTTGCCCCTGCCTGCGCATATCAATGCCGATGCGGTGATTGAGCATATTGCGCCACACAAGGACGTTGATGGATTCCATCCTTACAACATCGGTCGATTGGCACAACGTCATCCGCAACTGCGCCCTTGCACACCCAAAGGTGTGATTACTATGATCAAATCAACGGGCATTGAACTAAAAGGCAAGGAAGCGGTTGTGGTGGGCGCATCCAATATTGTCGGACGGCCGATGGCGCTCGAATTGTTACTGGCAGGCAGCACTATCACTGTCTGTCATCGCATGACACAGGATCTAGAGTCTCATGTGCGCCGGGCAGAAGTACTGGTGGTTGCGGTTGGCAAACCTGGATTTATCCCTGGTGAATGGATCCGCGACGGTGCAGTGGTGATTGATGTAGGTATCAATCGCCTGGCAGACGGCAAATTAACCGGTGATGTGGAATTTGCTGCAGCCTCAAAGAAAGCATCCTGGATTACGCCTGTGCCGGGAGGTGTCGGCCCTATGACGGTAGCGACGCTGTTAGAAAACACGCTGTTTGCGGCAGAACACTTGCACATCTAGCAAAATGCTTAGCTGATAGTTCAAGCAAAGGCCATGATTTGTCTACTTCCAATTAGACTTGCCGCTAAACTCGAACATAGTTGCAAGTGCATTCCCATCAAGTAGTCGGATAGTTGGCTGCTGAACATCAAAAAGCAGCTGTGTCTGTGGCTTCGCACCCGACAGCACATCCTGAAGATGGTCATGCCTAGCCTCGGCTGGGTTGAACAAGGATGACGATCCTAGCTTTCAGTTGTTGGCTTGGTTTAAACATGACGCTGAATGCTCAATCATGAGCTCCCAGAGATCCCATCAACCACAATGGCGTTACATTTTTCGCCAGACGGTTTTGCCAGCAGCATCCTCAAGCACAATATCCATTGCCGTTAACTGATCGCGAATTTGATCGGCTTTGGCCCAATCTTTTGCTGCACGCGCAGCATTGCGCTGTTCTATTAACAGTTCAATTTCAGCTGAGGCAGCATCGCCACCGGCGGTGAGAAAGTCATCTGCAGACTGACTGAATAAGCCAAGCACTTCACCGAAAGACAACAACAAGCCTGCCAGATGGGCCGACTTTGCGCTGTCTTGCAGCTCTCGAGCCTTGTTGATCGCTTGACGTACATCGGCCAGCACCGACAACGCTAGCGGTGTATTGAAGTCATCATCCATGGCTTCACGAAACCGTGGAGCGAATTCAGTATCCGTTTGCCAATTAACCATTGTCGGCTCGATACCACGTAAGGAATGATAAAACCGGGTCAACGCAGTTTTAGCTTGCTCGAGCTGGTCGTCGGCATAATTCAACGGACTTCGGTAGTGACTCGATAGAATGAAATAACGCACTGCCTCAGCAGGATATTGGCCAATCACTTCGCGAACAGTGAAGAAATTGCCCAGTGATTTGGACATTTTTTCATCATCAATGCGAACAAAGCCATTGTGCATCCAATAATTCACATACTGACAGCCATGCGCGCCTTCAGATTGAGCAATTTCGTTTTCATGATGCGGAAACTGTAAATCCTGACCCCCACCGTGAATATCAAAATGATGGCCGAGACTATCTGCCGACATCGCAGAACATTCAATATGCCAGCCAGGGCGACCAGGGCCCCAGGGGGAATCCCATGAAGGTTCGTCGGGTTTAGCGGCTTTCCAGAGTACAAAATCGAGTGGATCGGCTTTAGCGTCGTTTACCGCAACACGTTCACCGGCACGCAAGTCATCAATATGTCGGCCAGATAATTTGCCATAACCGTCAAACTCACTCACATCGTAATAGACATCAGCATTGTCAGCGACATAGGCCAAGCCCTTATCGATTAACGTTTGAATCATGCGATGTATAGAATCAACCGCATCGGTCGCCCTTGGCTCATGATCCGGTGGTAACACGCCAAGTGCCGCAGCATCGTGGTGCATTTCAGCAATATAATGTTCGGTCAGCTGTTCAATAGATTTGCCATTTTCAGCCGCCCGTTTGATGATCTTGTCGTCTATGTCGGTGATATTGCGAATGTAGGTGACATCATAACCACTGGCTCGCAGATATCGCGTCACCACATCAAACACCACCATCACCCGCGCATGGCCAACGTGACACAGATCGTAAACCGTCATGCCGCAGACATACATCTTAACTTTGCCTAGCTCAATGGGTTTAAAAACTTCTTTTTGCTTGGTTAGGGTGTTGTAGAGTTTTAACATCGTTATTTATCTATAGTCTCTCTTAGACCAATGGTCAGGTTGAATACCGCTGCATTTGCACTGTGATGGTAACGATCACTGACAAAGTATCCTTCCCGTTCGAATTGATAGATAGTCTCGGGTTCACAATCAACAATCGCAGGCTCTGCGATAGCTTTGATGATTG
>SKGV01000084.1 GCA_007117275.1 Methylophaga sp. | reverse complement strand
TAGATTGTTCGGCGACTAGGATGACAAACCATGACTGATGGCAAATCGCATCAATTCAGCGGTTTTGCTAATATCGAGTTTGCTTTTGATCTGAGTCAGATTGTTGGCGACAGTTTTGTAACTGATGCCCAACAGAGCTGAAATCTCATTCATGCTTTTACCTTCACCCAGCAAACGGAGAATTTCCAGTTCTCGGCGCGACAGATCACTCAACGCACTGGTGCCGGAATCGATATTTAACATGGCAAGTTGTTGTGCCATGTCTGGACTGAGATAAATCTTACCATCAAGCACTTTACTGACAGCTTCAACCAAATGATCCGCAGCATTGTTTTTGGTGATGTAACCTCGTGCTCCAGCCTGCATGGCCCGGGATGCAAACACTGGATCCTCATGCATGCTGAACATCAGCACCTTGGCATCATCACGGTTGGCACGAATACGCCGGAGCACTTCCAGCCCCCCCATTCCGGGCAGAGTAATATCCAACAACACCATATCTGGATACAGCTCCTGAAATACCCGATAGCCCTCTTCACCCGTCTCAGCCTCTACCACTTTTGCCGAAGGTATTTGCTGAATCAGCTGCCGACAACCGGCTCTGACAATAGGGTGGTCATCAACAACCAAAATGGTAATCGACTGTTTCATCTGCTAGTCACCTTTTAAAGGAATCAAGACACGAACCTGCAAGCCGTATCCTTCTTCTGTGTCAAATGCAATTCGTCCACCCAGGGCAGTTACTCGCTCACGCATACCTATCAAACCAAAACCGTGAACCAGCTTGCTGCCGAGGCCTTTACCATCATCTGTCACCGCTACTTTGACATTTTCTGCGTCAGCTTTAACTTCTACTTTGACGTGACTAGCTTCAGCATGCCGAACACAGTTGGTGGTACATTCCTGGACCACGCGATAAATGGTGACTTGCAAGGTATCCGGTAGTTGCGAAAAATCACCCTGAAAATCCCACTCCCAGTCGATCTCCGGCTGACGATCTCGCCAATTATGCAACATATCTCTCAATGCCTCGGCCAACCCCAGATCATCCAGCGTCATCGGTCGCAGGCGGCTGAGCATTTTGCGCACCAATGATTGAATATGAGCTGTGATGGTTTTAACAGAACTGACCTTTTCGTTAATTTCAGTCAAATTATTCTCAATGGCAATTCGGTCTATTTCGGCCAAATCCACTCGAATGCCAAACAGACACGGCGCCAGTTCATCGTGTAATTCTCGAGACAGATCGCGGCGTTCCGATTCTTGCAAACTAAGCATATTACCCGCCAGTGCATGGTTTTCTGCCATGGTTTTTTCCAGCACGCTTGCCATATGATTAAAACGTATTTGGATTGGGCTGAGCTCCTTGACCGCTGTGGTATCGACGCGGGCAGAAAAATTACCTTTTTCCAAGTCCGCCAATGCCTCTGCCAGCTCGTCCAATGGCCGTAAACCCTGACGCAAAGCCATGTAGATCATAATCAGAATCAAATTGAGGAAAAAAATCGCCAGCCAGAACAACATCTGAACATCGATCCAAACATCGTTGACACCATCACTGGGATCCGCCTCAACTACTAGATAGCCATAAGACTGACTGCCCTTGGTGATGAGTCGTCGGAAAGCCACTGCTTCTGGCTCCATCAATCGTATAAACCAGTCGGGTGCATCCGGTTTATTGAAAAAATCTGCGCGACCCTCTTGACCAATCAACGGCCGACCATTCATATCCTCGAACCATGCGCGAATATGGCGCGTGTGGCGAACGCTATCCACAATCATGGTCAGCCGCTCGCTAAGATCATTCGAAAATCGTAAGGTCGGTAATGCATTGATCAATAGCCCTCGGGCAAGCTGAGTGCTGGATTCCATTTCGGCTGCTACAGCTTTACGACCGTTTTGCACCATAAAATAGCCCGCAGCGGCAAAGTTAATCAGCAGAATAATGGTTACAATGATTAGCAGTCTGAGTTTTAGGCTCATAAATTCGGTCAAATGACAGGTTTAAGCTAGAATTATCGCACAACTTTGAACTAGGACATTCAGGAATACACATGCACAGCAATCAGCAATTATTCGAACTCGCCCAGCATCATATTCCCGGCGGTGTAAATTCGCCGGTCAGAGCCTTTCGCGGTGTCGGTGGCACCCCTGTTTTTTTTAAGGAAGGTAAAGGTGCATGGCTAACTGATGCTGAAGACAAGCGCTACGTCGACTACATAGGTTCATGGGGGCCAATGATTGCCGGACATGCTCATCCAGAAGTGATTGCGGCGGTTCAACACGCCGTGACACATGGTCTTGGCTATGGCGCACCCACCGCGATCGAAACCACTATGGCCGATTTACTATGCGAGCTGGTGCCCTCAATGGAGTTAGTTCGTATGGTCAGCTCTGGCACTGAAGCAACCATGAGCGCCATACGATTAGCTAGAGGCTTTACTGGACGCGATAAGATTGTCAAATTCGAAGGTTGCTATCACGGCCATGCTGATTCCTTGCTGGTCAAAGCCGGCTCGGGCGCTTTAACGCTGGGCGTTCCTTCTTCAGCCGGGGTGCCAGCCTCGTTAGCCGAACACACACTGACATTACGCTTTAACGACATAGAGTCGGTGCGTAAATGTTTTGCTGAACTGGGTTCACAAATTGCCTGCATTATTGTCGAACCCGTGGCCGGCAATATGAACTGTATCCCACCCGTGCCGGGTTTTCTTGAAGGCTTGAGGCAAATCTGTGATGACTACCAAAGCGTTCTGATCTTCGATGAAGTCATGACGGGTTTCCGAGTCGCGCTGGGTGGTGCACAAGAACACTACAAGGTCACGCCGGATCTCACCACACTTGGCAAAATTGTTGGTGGTGGCTTACCGGTGGGGGCGTTTGGCGGCAAAAAAGAAATCATGCAGGTCATTGCACCGCTCGGCCCTGTCTATCAAGCCGGCACCCTGTCGGGCAATCCAGTCGCTATGGCCGCTGGTCTTGCCACACTCAAGCAAATTCGCCAACCGGGTTTCCATGCGCATTTGTCGGATCTAACAGATCGGTTGACCCACGGGCTAAAACAAGCGGCTAATCGACACAATATCCCGCTGACTACTCATGCGATTGGTGGCATGTTCGGCTTTTTCTTTACCGATGAGCCGCGTGTTGATTTCTATGAACAAGTTGCCGAGTGCGATAT
>SKGV01000127.1 GCA_007117275.1 Methylophaga sp. | reverse complement strand
TTTGATGGCTATCAAGCGCCTTCCATTTTACAGGTGCCGGGTGCGATCGATGTGGCGGTGGAGTTTTATACGCTGTCGAAAACTTACAATATGCCCGGCTGGCGGGTGGGGTTCATGTCAGGTAACCCAACGCTGGTTGCGGCGCTGGCGCGTATGAAGTCTTATCTTGACTATGGCATGTTTACACCTATTCAAGTGGCGGCCATCACGGCACTTGAGGGCCCGCAGGATTGCGTCAAGGAAATCACGGAAACCTACCGTGTGCGTCGTGATGTGTTGTGTGATGGCTTAAAAGCTATCGGCTGGGCCGTAGAAAAACCTAAAGCTACGATGTTTGTCTGGGCGAAAATCCCGGAGCAGTATCGCGAGATGGGCTCGCTGGAGTTCAGTAAGAAATTGCTGATCGATGCCAAGGTTGCTGTGTCGCCTGGTATTGGTTTTGGTGAGTATGGCGATGACTATGTTCGTTTTGGTCTGATTGAAAACCAGCACCGAACTCGACAAGCCATTCGCGGCATTCGTGACATGATGAAACGAGATCAGGGGGCTTAAATTTTGCAATCGGTGAAAATCGGGATTCTTGGCCTGGGAACTGTGGGTAGCGGCACTGTGAGTGTGCTGAAACGGAACGCCAGGGAAATTATTCGTCGTGCCGGACGTGATATCGAAATTTCCAGCGCGGCGGATAAGGATCTGCAATCGCCGAAACAGTGTGATCTTTCTGGCATCACATTGACCGATGACGCTTTCTCGGTAGTCAATGATCCAGATATTCAGATAGTTGTTGAATTGATTGGTGGTACCGGTGTTGCCAAGGACTTGATCATCCAGGCGATCGACAATGGCAAGCATGTGGTTACTGCCAACAAGGCACTCATTGCCATGCACGGCAATGAGTTATTTGCTTTGGCCCAAGAAAAAGGCGTAACCATTGCATTTGAAGCGGCCGTGGCGGGTGGTATTCCCATCATCAAGGCAATGCGTGAGGGTCTGGCCGGTAATCGCATTGAATGGTTGGCAGGCATCATTAATGGCACTGGCAACTTTATCCTGACCGAAATGCGCGACAAGGGACGTGGTTTTGCAGATGTGCTGGCCGAAGCGCAGGCGCTAGGTTATGCCGAAGCTGATCCAACCTTCGACGTCGAGGGCATTGATGCCGCGCACAAGCTGACAATTATGGCCTCAATTGCCTTTGGTATTCCGCTGCAGTTTTACAGTGCCTACACAGAGGGTATCAGCAAAATCGCTCAGGAAGATGTGCAATACGCGGCTGAGTTGGGCTATCGAATAAAACATCTGGGTATCGCCAAAAAAACCGAACACGGTGTTGAGTTACGTGTGCATCCAACGCTGATTCCGCATCGACGTTTGATCGCCAATGTCAACGGCGTGATGAATGCCGTGGTCGTCAAGGGTGATGCCGTAGGCCCTACGCTCTATTACGGCGCGGGTGCAGGTTCTGAAGCGACTGCGTCTGCAGTGGTGGCCGACATCGTCGATGTGGTCAGAGCCTTGACCACCGATCCGGAAAATCGAGTGCCGCATCTTGCTTTTCAACCCGATGCACTCAAAGACATCCCCATTCTGCCTATTACAGAGGTGGTCACTTCCTACTATTTGAGAATTCACAGCGAGGATAAACCTGGGGTACTAGCCAATATCACACGTATATTGAGTGAACAGGGCATCAACATCGAATCGATACTGCAAAAACAGCCTGAGGAGCATGAAGGCTTGATTCCGATTATCATGCTGACCCAACCAGTGCTCGAGAAGAATATGAATGAAGCAATTGCTCAAATCGAAGCGCTTGGCACGGTGACTTCACCGGTGATGCGGATTCGCATGGAAACCATGGGATAATCTGCAGACCCACGGCTCGACAGATAAAAAACAGAATAGAATCAAGAGGACACACAGATGGCATTTCGACCCCGTTATACCGGATTGATTGAGCGTTATCGTGATCGCCTGCCGGTCAATGATGACACCCGGCTGATAAGTCTTGGTGAGGGCAATACGCCACTGCTTAAACTTAACAATATCCCAAGACTTATCGGAAAAAATGTCGATATCTATGTCAAATATGAAGGTTTGAACCCCACAGGTTCATTCAAAGACCGCGGCATGACGATGGCGGTCACCAAAGCTGTAGAAGAGGGCAGCAAAGCGATTATTTGCGCTTCGACCGGCAATACCTCCGCTGCAGCCGCAGCCTATGCTGCACGCGCTGGCATTACGGCATTTGTGTTGATCCCCGATGGCAAGATTGCCCAAGGTAAACTGGCGCAGGCGATGATGCACAATGCGGTGGTCATTCAAATCAAAGGTAATTTTGATGAAGGCATGCAACTGGTTAAAGAAGTGGCCAAAGAAGCGCCGGTTACCATCGTCAATTCAATCAACCCATATCGCTTGCAGGGGCAAAAAACCGCGGCGTTCGAAATTGTTGAAGAACTCGGCCGAGCACCCGACTATCACTGTCTTCCAGTGGGTAATGCAGGCAATATCACCGCTCATTGGATCGGCTATTGTGAATATTCTTCTGGTTGTGGTGAACATGTCACTGAGGCATGCGCGTTCTGCAACGGCCATTGTAAATATGCCGGCGGCGCTATTGTGGGCAATCGCCCTAAAATGGTTGGCTATCAGGCGGCCGGTAGTGCTCCGTTCCTGCGTGGTCAGATGGTAGATGATCCGGAAACGGTGGCCACTGCGATTCGAATTGGTCATCCACAAAGCTGGGATATGGCCTGGAAGGTTAAAGAAGAGTCCGGTGGTTGGTTTGATGAGTGCAGTGATGAAGAAATCCTGGCAGCCCAAAAACTGCTCGCAGAAAAAGAAGGTATTTTCTGCGAACCTGCCTCAGCGGCCTCACTGGCCGGTGCGCTGCGTGATATTGATAGCGGCAAGATTTCCGAAGGCAGTTCAGTGGTATGTACCCTGACAGGACATGGACTGAAAGATCCAGATACGGCCATCAAACAAAGTTCGTCGCCTGTTGTGACGGTTGATGCTAATCTAGCCTCAGTTCGCGATGCGATTTTGACTAACCTGGCAAACTAATATGGCAAAACTTCCTGAGCCGACTGAAACGCAATGCTCACAGGCGAGAACACCGCACGACATCTTTGTGATTAACCTGATTGGTAATCACATGTTGTTGTTTGCCGGTATTGCGACACTCGGCCAGTCGTATA
>SKGV01000036.1 GCA_007117275.1 Methylophaga sp. | reverse complement strand
GGCGGCACGGCTGATGCTTTCACACTGTTTGAACGCTTCGAAGCTAAGCTCGAAAAACATCAGGGAAACTTGACTCGGAGCGCCCTTGAGCTAGCCAAGGACTGGCGAACTGACAGAATGATGCGCCGACTCGAGGCACTGCTGGCAGTTGCTGATGCTGAGGCGTCACTGATTATTTCGGGTAACGGCGATGTCATCGAGCCTGAACATGGTCTGATTGCTATTGGCTCGGGCGGACCTTTTGCCCAGGCAGCCGCCACAGCATTGTTGCAAAACACCGAACTGTCAGCCCGTGAAATCGTCGAAAAAGGTTTGAACATTGCGGCGGATATCTGCATCTACACCAACCACCACCTCACCATCGAAACACTGGATAGCAATCACTAATGCAAGCATTGACACCCAAACAAATTGTTCACGAGCTCAACAAGCATATCATCGGTCAATTTTCCGCCAAAAAAGCTGTCGCTATTGCACTGCGTAACCGCTGGCGTCGCCAACAACTGGATGAGAGGCTTCAACAGGAGGTGACACCAAAAAATATTTTGATGATTGGCCCCACCGGTGTGGGAAAAACCGAAATCGCTCGTCGGCTTGCTTCGTTAGCTCAAGCGCCCTTCATCAAAGTTGAGGCAACCAAATTCACAGAGGTTGGCTATGTAGGCCGTGACGTCGAATCCATCATTCGAGACCTGTGTGAGAGCGCTATGAAAATGCTTCGAGAACAGGCCATTCAGTCGGTCAAGACGCAGGCATTAGACGCCGCTGAAGAACGCATTCTGGATGCGCTGCTGACGCCGGCAAGAGGCACGCTTAGTGAAGAAGAATCCAATACCCGCCAACGCTTTCGCAAAATGCTCCGAGAGGGCAAGCTAGATGACCGTGAAGTAGAGTTGGAACTTCAGTCGCTGAATGTCGGTGTTGAGATCATGTCGCCTCCCGGCATGGAAGAACTGACTAGCCAACTGCAAGACATGTTTCAGAACATGGGCACTGCAAAAACCCGCAGCCGCAAACTTAGAGTGGGCAGAGCCATGCGTATTCTTTCTGAAGAAGAAGCTGGCAAATTGATCAACGAAGAAGAGCTCAAAGCCGAAGTCCTATCATCCGTCGAGCAAAACGGCATCGTCTTTCTTGATGAAATTGACAAAATCACTCACCGAGCTGAGAGCGGCGGAAGTGGTGCTGATGTGTCCCGCGCGGGTGTGCAGCGTGACTTGCTGCCGCTGGTTGAGGGTAGTACGGTGTCCACCAAATACGGTATGGTCAAAACCGATCATATTCTGTTCATTGCCTCAGGCGCTTTTCACTTAAGCAAGCCTGCTGATCTCATCCCAGAACTGCAAGGTCGCTTGCCCATTCGCGTCGAACTCACTGCCTTGAGTGTTGACGACTTTATGCGAATTCTGACTGAGCCTGATGCCTCTCTCACTGAACAATACAGTGCGCTGATGGCAACCGAGGGCGTCAAGTTGTGTTTTACTGAAGATGGCATTCGCCGTATTGCTGAACTGGCCTGGCAGGTGAACGAAAAAACCGAGAATATCGGTGCGCGCAGACTACATACACTGCTGGAAAAACTTCTCGAAGAAATTTCGTTCCAATCTGGCGATAATGAAACCGTTGAGATTGAAATTGACGTTGACTATGTCAACAGTCAACTCGCCTCACTGGCAGAAGATGAAGATCTGTCACGCTACATCCTATAATTTAAGGAATAACCATAATGGAAGCCAATCCGGTTCCCAGTGAAATCCAGCTGCACAAGCTATCAAGAACGCTTGAACTGGTGTATGAAGGCCAGCAATTCCGACTGACCGCTGAATTCTTACGGGTCAACTCCCCTTCTGCTGAAGTCCAAGGTCATGGCCCCGGCCAAGAAGTGCTGCAAGTTCAGAAAGAAAATGTCGGTATTAGTCAGATAGAGCCGGTCGGTCATTACGCCATTAAGATCTATTTCGACGATGGTCACGACAGCGGCTTGTTCTCTTGGGATTATCTGCATCACCTATGCGTCAACCGCGACCAAATCTGGCACCAGTATCTCGACAAGCTAATGGCCGCAGGCTACGAGCGCGAATCAGACGCTTGAGCCGACCATGAACAATAAAAATACCACTCACTTTGGCTTCAGCGAAGTTCCCGTCGAAGAAAAAGCCCAGCATGTTGCTGAGGTGTTTCATTCTGTCGCCAGTAAATATGACTTGATGAACGACCTGATGTCGATGGGCATTCACCGGCTTTGGAAACGATTTACCCTTTTGAATAGCCAAGTCAGCGCTGGCGCGAAGGTGCTGGATATTGCAGGAGGCACAGGTGATTTGACCGCTCGTTTTTCAAAGATGGTAGGTGAACGCGGTCAGGTGATATTAGCGGATATTAACGCCTCCATGCTCAATGTTGGTCGAAATCGTCTGATTGATCGGGGACTGGCTGGCAATATTGATTATGTTCAGGCAAATGCTGAAACCCTGCCCTTCCCCGATAACAGCTTCGACTGCATTACCATTGCGTTTGGTTTGCGAAATGTGACCGACAAGGATAAGGCGCTAGCGTCAATGTTTCGTGTGCTTAAACCTGGCGGTCAATTGATGATTCTGGAGTTTTCAAAACCCGCAGACTGGTTGTCTCCTCTGTATGATCAGTATTCTTTTAAAGTGCTACCCAAATTGGGTCAGCTGCTGACCAATGATGCAGCCAGTTATCGATATCTGGCCGAGTCGATTCGTATGCACCCGGACCAGCAAACGCTTCTGTCCATGATGGAGCACGCAGGTTTTGAACGCTGCCAATTTCACAACATGACCGCCGGTATTGTTGCACTGCATCGAGGCTACAAATTCTGATGAAACCTGTTTGGTTGCTTGCCATTGAATCGACGCTGAATCGCGCATTGCTGATTGACCCGGAAAGTCATCAGGCATTGTCAGCGTTTGAGGGCCGCATCGTCAGGATAGATATCAATAATGTCGAGCTGAGTGTTTCGGCAACATTTGCATCGCAACAACTGCAACTCGAAGTTGCCGAGTCTGAGCAAGCCGATCTGACCCTGGCTGCTGACAGTTGGGCCTTGCTGGAACTGGCACATAATCCCGACACACTGTTTTCACCAGCAGTTCGTCTGCATGGTGATGTGCAATTTGCCAAGCAGGTACAGGACTGGATGACTGGCTTCGACTTTGACTGGGAAAAGCAACTGGCCTCTGTCATCGGCGACAGTCTGGCTTTCCCGGTAGCTGAGGGCATCAGGCAAAGCGTTCGGTGGGCCAGGCGAAATCACCAGCACCTGCAGCAAGACATCGCTGAATACCTAAAGGAAGAAGTCCACATGCTGCCAGATCCGTCTGAGGTTAACGACTTTATGGAGGCGGTTGATCGACTGCGTGCAGATCTTGATCGGCTAGATGCCAAAATCGTTCGATTGGAAAAAAAACAATGACACTGCTACTCAAAATGCCTTGGGAGGCCGCTGAATGAGACTCAGTAGATGGACTCGCCTCATACAAATCCATCGTGTACTTGTCCGGCATCGGCTGGATGAGTTTATTCAGACTTTGCATTTTTTCAGACCACTACGCTTTTTAAGCTTGCTGTCACCCTATCGCAGGAAAATATCTGAACACAGTCCTAGAGGCGAACGTCTTCGATTGGCCTTGCAAGATTTAGGGCCTATTTTTGTCAAGTTTGGTCAAATTCTCTCAACGCGTCGTGATCTGGTCCCCCACGACATTGCTGATGAATTGGCTAAACTGCAAGACAAAGTCGCACCTTTCCCGACAGAACAGGCACTGGCATTAATCAAAGAGGCATTCGGTGAAGAACTATCGACAACCTTCAGTGAAGTGCACCCCACACCACTAGCCTCAGCCTCGATCGCTCAAGTTCATGCGGCTGAACTTATCACGGGTGAACACGTCATTATCAAGCTGGTTCGTCCCGGTATCGAAACAGTGATTCGACGTGATATCGAATTGCTCTATACCTTGGCGGGACTGGCACACAAGTATTGGTCAGAAGGTAAACGTCTGCGACCACTCGAAATTGTCGCTGAAATGGAAAAGAACCTGATTGATGAACTGGATATGCTGCGCGAAGCGGCTTCAGCCTCGCAATTACAGAGAAATTTTCACGACAGTGATTTACTTATTATTCCCAAAATCTACTGGCCTCTTACCAAACCGAACGTATTGGTTCAGCAGCGAGTATACGGTGTCCCCATCAGTGACATAGAAACACTCAAGTCCAAGGGGGTTAACCTGGAGCAACTGGCAGGCATGGGCGTAGAAATTTTCTTCACTCAGGTATTCAAACACAGTTTCTTTCATGCCGACATGCATCCGGGCAATATCAGGGTGGATGCCAGCGAACCGCAACAGCCTCGCTACATTGCCATCGACTTTGGCATCATGGGGACGCTGGCGCCGGATGATCAGCGTTATCTGGCGGAAAACTTTCTTGCCTTCTTCAATCACGATTATCGTCGCGTTGCAGAATTACATATTCAGTCTGGCTGGGTGCCCGCCGAAACCCGTATCGATGAATTTGAGGCCGCCATTCGCAGTGTATGTGAGCCTATCTTTGCTCGGCCACTCAAGGAAATTTCTTTCGGTCAGTTATTACTGAGACTATTTCAGACGGCTCGACGCTTTAACATGGAAGTACAACCGCAATTGGTGCTATTGCAAAAAACACTGCTGAATATCGAAGGCCTGGGTCGCCAGCTTTATCCTGATCTTGACCTATGGCAGACCGCCAAACCTGTGCTTGAACAATGGATGCACGAGCGGCTGGGTTGGCAGGCGGCACTCAGAAGCCTAAAACAGGAAGTACCTCTATGGGCAGAAACACTGCCCACCTTGCCAAGGTTAGTACATGACCTTGTTCAAACGACTCAACAGTCCAGAATACGCCCAGACAAGCAGTCAGAGCAACTACAGACCCTAAGCGTTGAACTCAAAGATGCCGGTTATCGTGTGGCAACCGCTGTCACTGGCGCCAGCTTCATCATCGGTGCGGCAGTCATCAAAGGGCTGGATGGATATGGTCCGACCATGCTGGCAGGATTTCCTGCCACCAGCTGGGTACTTGGAATAACAGGTGGACTGTTGCTTTATGTCAGCATCGGCCGACGTGTCGATTAAAACAAACCGCTGATAACGCCTGCATCATCAATATCAATGCGTTCGCTGGCAGGGCGTTTGGGTAAACCGGGCATGGTCATCACATCGCCACACAACACCACCAAAAAACCCGCACCTCGAGACAACCTGACATCACGAATGGTCAGGCTATGTGCCTCCGGCGCACCACGAAGTGCTGGATCACTGCTGAATGAGTAAGGGGTTTTTGCCATACACACTGGCAGGTGACCATATTCTTCTTGAAACTGCTGAATTTTCGCTTTCAGTGTGGCATCGGCTTCGATTGACGTAGCACGATACAAGTCCTTGGCAACCCGGCTGATTTTGTCCCACAAGGTGCATTCATCCGCATATAAAAGCCGCGCAGTTGCTTTGGCCGACTCCAGTTTTTCAATCACTGCCCGGGCAAGTGTTTCAGCACCAGCGCCGCCCTCAGCCCAATGTCTGGCCACAATAGCGCGTGCACCCATCGATTCAACCCGTGACTTGACCAGTTCAATTTCCGCATCGGTATCCTGGACAAAATGATTGATCGCAACCACACACTCCAGACCAAAATGCCGTTGTAAATTATCAAGGTGTCGTTGCAGGTTTGTCATGCCGTGTTCCAGCGCCGGTAAGTTTTCTGTTGCCAGCGCACTTACCTCAACACCGCCGTGATATTTAAGTGCTTTGACCGTTGCCACCACTACCGCTAGATCAGGGCGAAGTCCCGACTTACGACACTTGATGTTAATGAATTTCTCTGCGCCCAGATCAGCACCAAAGCCCGCCTCGGTGACGACATAATCGCTCAGTTTAAGCGCCATCTTTGTGGCAATGACTGAATTACAACCATGCGCAATATTGGCAAAAGGCCCACCGTGCACAAACGCCGGATTGTTTTCGAGTGTTTGCACAAGGTTCGGCTTGAGCGCTTCTTTGAGGAGCGCCGCCATGGCGCCTTGCGCGTTCAAGTCTTTGGCATACCGTGGCTCACTCTCGACACTGTAGCCTATCAGAATATCGCCAAGCCGTTGCTTGAGTTCACTGAGCGACGCGGACAGACAAAAAATTGCCATCACTTCGGAAGCCACAACGATATCGAAGCGATCTTCGCGCACAAAGCCATTGGCAACGCCCCCCATACCAACCGTGATTTGTCGCAGTGCCCGGTCATTCATGTCGACGACTCTTTGCCAGACAATTCTGCGGGTATCCAATCGCAAGTCATTGCCATGGTGAATATGATTGTCGATCATTGCTGCCAGTAGATTATGTGCCGAGGCGATGGCATGAAAATCACCGGTGAAATGCAGGTTGATGTCTTCCATGGGCACAACTTGGGCGTAGCCACCTCCGGCCGCGCCGCCTTTCATACCAAAGCATGGGCCCATTGAAGGTTCGCGCATGCAGACCATTGAGTGCTTGCCGATACGGTTGAGTGCGTCGCTTAAACCAATCGTTGTGGTGGTTTTGCCTTCACCTGCTGGGGTGGGACTGATAGCCGTCACCAGGATCAGTTTGCCATCGGACCGGTCAACCAGTGACTGCATCACATCTAATGACACTTTGGCCTTATGACGGCCATAGCTATCCAATTGCGCCGCACTCAGGCCAAGTCGTTGTTGTGCAAGAAGACTGACATCCTGCAGTGTGGCCTGTTGGGCTATTTCAATATCTGACATAACTATTTCGACTCGAGCAAATAAGCCAAATTATACGCGACTTGGCGGGTGACAGATGACGGCTAACATCCCCATCGACGACTGAGGTCATGTTCAATACCTGCCTGATCAAGAATTCTTGCGACCACAAAGTCAATAATTTCAAAGAGTTGCTGCGGTTTAAAATAAAAGCCCGGATTCGGCGGCAAGATGCAAACGCCTAATCGCGCCAGTTTGAGCATATTCTCAAGGTGAATCACCGAAAACGGTGCTTCTCTGGGCACTATGATCAACTTGCGGTTTTCCTTGATCATCACATCAGCAGCGCGATTGATAAGGTTGTCACTGCCTCCCACGGCTATCGCTGATAGAGTCCCCATAGTACAGGGGCAGACGATCATGGTCGGCACACGATGAGAGCCGCTGGCCAGCGGGGCACTCCATTGCTGTTCACCATATATATGCAATTGTTCTGCCTGACAGGCAAATTGTTCCATCAGCACGCTTTTGATGTCCGAAGCTCTTGCTGGTAATTTCCAGTCCAGCTCATCAGCGAGCACAAGGCGACCCGCCGACGAAATCATTAAGTGGACTTGTAACCCCTGTTTGAGCAGTATTTCCAGCAGCCTCTGAGCATACGGTGCGCCGGACGCACCGGTAATTGCCAGGGCGATTTGTGTGTTATCAGTCACTATTGCTCCAGTCTGTGCAGAATTTTGTCGTGTATTCCGGCAAAGCCACCGTTGCTCATGATCAGCAGACAATCTCCCGGTTGACTATGTACCGTCACATGCTCGACTATCGCCTCAATGGTGTCGAACAGTTGCGCTTTTTCGCCCAGTTGCGTTTGAATCGCTGATAACGACCAGCCAAGTTGCGAATCCTGATAAAAAATCACCTGATCAGCCTGTGCAAATGCGCCGGCAAGTGTTGCTTGATGCACGCCCATCTTCATGGTGTTGGATCGAGGCTCAAAAATCGCGGTGATCTTTGTATCGGGACGATTTGCTTTTAGGCCTGCAATGGTGGTGGCAATCGCAGTCGGATGATGGGCAAAATCATCGTAAACTCTAATACCGCGAATTTCACCACGCAACTCCAGTCGACGCTTGACGCCGGCAAACGCAGATAAAGCCTCGGCGGCATGTTGCACTGTCACACCTACGTGATGGGCAGCAGCAATCGCAGCAAGCGCATTATCGACATTGTGCTGTCCCAGTAACTGCCAGTGAATCTGTGCGTGTTCGCCGTTATGATTCACAACAAACGCCGAACCATCTTCAATCAATAACCTGGCAGTCCACTCAGCATCCTCAGCAGCAAAACGTTGAATCGGTGTCCAACAGCCCATGGCCAGTGTGTCCGCTATGGCATCATTGTTATCAGGGCAGATCACCAAGCCCTCGGAAGGTACGGTTCTCAGCAAGTGATGAAACTGACGTTGGATGGCATCAAGATCTGCAAAAATATCCGCATGATCGAATTCCATATTGTTTATTACTAGCGTCCTTGGCAGGTAATGAACAAATTTGGAGCGTTTATCAAAAAATGCCGTGTCATACTCATCAGCTTCGATAACAAAAAACGGTGTTTCGCCCAATCTGGCACTACAGCCAAAGTTTTCTGGTACACCACCAATCAAAAAGCCCGGCTGCATACCGGCATATTCTAGAATCGAGGCCAACATACTGCTCGTAGTGGTTTTACCATGGGTACCGGATACGGCTAGCACCCAGCGACCGCGTAATACATTCTCTGCCAACCACTGCGGCCCCGAAACATAAGGCAAACCCTGGTTGAGAACATATTCCACGGCCGCATTACCGCGAGTCATGGCATTGCCCATCACCACCAAATCAGGCGCTGGCTGGAGATGTTCCACCAAACATCCCTGCATCACTTCGATGCCTGCAGCTGCTAATTGGTCACTCATCGGGGGGTACACGTTGGCATCTGAGCCAGTCACTTTTAAACCCAGCGATCTGGCCAGTATCGCCAGTCCGCCCATAAATGTGCCACATACGCCTAGAATATGAATATGCGTCATGAAGTAATTCCAGACATCACCAGCGCAGCAACAATCAACATCCCAGTGGTATACACAACTGTGATAATCACCGCCTGACCAGGACCGACATCCAAGGCGCGACGAAAAATATGTGCCGTCACCAATAAGCTCCAGAGCATTAGCACAACCAGCAGGGCCATGATAATCGGGCTGACATCGAAATCGGCTTCACTGCCCGCAATGACTGACAATAAAGGCAGGGCCATTACGGCAAATAAAATACCTGTGCCTGCCATCGCAGAGATGGTTTGTTGATAACGTGCGCTCAACCGACGGACATGCAACAAGATGGCCACCACTAGCAGCATGACTGTCAATTCAATGCCGGTCAGTAAGACACTATCGTGCAATTTGCTTTGGATTTGGTTGACGACGATACCCAATGCAAAGTAGGCAGCCAATAAAGCTCTGAATAGAATCGGTGAGGCAGGTAAATCCTCTGGGCCGGATCGCAGCAGACAAATATCTGTCAAAGTTCGAATGAGTTTCATGAGGGGCATCATAGCGCGTCATCAGTAATGACAAAACCAGAAATTGAGTTTTTGCGCATAAAAAAGCCCGGCAATGTTGCCATTGCCGGGCTGTTTGATGTTAGTTAACCTTAGTCGTCGAGCGTAACGCCCCATGGGAATGCACCCACTTCGATTTGCTTAAGCTCTTTTCTGGCTTGAGTATCAACCACCGATATTGTGCCGCTGACACCATTTGCTGTGTACAGTGTTGAGCCATCACGCGACAAAGCCATCCCCCATACACGATTACCCACCGGAATATTATCCAGCAGTTCGAGCGTGGTTGCATCCATCACTGCAACCGAGTTACCACGGCCAGTAGTCACGTAAATAATGCTGTCATCTGGGCTGACGGCGATTTCCATCGGCCGAGAATTTTCGATGCTATCAAGGCCGACACGCTTGATGATGGTGTAGCTTGAGGTATCGATGATTTGCACTTCATTGGAAATCTCACTGGTTGAATACAGCAAGCTGCCATCACTGTTGAACTGCAGGCCTCGTGGGCGAGCGCCGACAAGAATATTGGCAATGACGGTATGGCCCTCTGTCTCAATAATATGCACCATGTTGGATGATTCACTGGTCACTGCTGCGATGCTGCCATCCGGTGACACAGCAACGCCTTCAGGCTCGATACCGACTGGGATCACTGCAATGATTTCGTTATTGACGACATCGATCACAGAAGCAGTAGCATCATCTTCATTTGACAAATAGATGTTGCCGTTTGGCGCAACATCAAATGCTTCTGGCTCATCACCAGAAACCAGTCTTGGACCAACTTCAAGTGTTTTTACGTTGACTGTGGCAATGGCATTATCATCGCTGATGGCGACATAGAGTGTTGATTGATCAGGGGACAGGCCAATGCCTCGTGGACGCTGACCAATGTCAATGGTTGCCTCAACTTCACCAGTTCTGGTGTCAATCACGCTGACGGTGTTGTCTCGCTCATTACTGGCAAACAGACGATGGGTGGGATCAGCCCAGACCGCAGTGCTGAGCATGATCATAGATGAGGTGAGTAAATGTGTTAATTTCATGGTATCTCCTTGGTTTTGTTTTTGTGCTTTTCAGTGTTTATTGGCAGCTGTTGTTTTGGCCCAGACTGTCGAGTCCGCCGGAAACTCCACGTAACGGAGCTTCGGCGGCAATTTCATTTGCTTCATTAATCAACAAAACAATTTGTCTCAACTGACCGTCTTCGCGAAAGGTCATGCCATCACCTTTTTGGCCGTCGAAAGCAATTTCTGTTTTCAGATAGGTCAACATGTCACTTGAATCAAGGTTCTGTGTTCTTGCAATACTGTCTGTCACCATTTTACTGGCTGCCCATCCCGCCCAGGCTTGGTCATCCATGGGAATCCCATGCGACCGGCTGAAACGAGTGTTTAACTGACGTGCAGCAAATTTTTCAAAGTCTTCATGCCAGGCTTGCGCTGAAACCGGCGTATCTGGATTGCGCTCCTGCCATTGGCCGAGCGCATCGTGTTTCATCGAGTCACTGATCATAGTGCTCAGCAAGTTCGGTTGACAGGCTTCACGCAAGGCATCTGCTCCTGACGTCAGATTGAATACCGCAACCTCAGACATTCGCTCATGGCGTGCGACATGCAGCATGGTCTCTTCGTCAGTCGCCATCAACAGCACGGTAATGTCATCAATAGCGTCGATTTCATCTGGGTTGACCACCTTAATCTGGTAGTTTTGCCCAAGAAACTGTCCTTGCAGATTGGCTTCATCGACACCTTGCTGAACACCTTTCCAGGCCGAGCCCGATTCAGGTCCAGCGTAGTGAAGGGTAACTTCCAACACATCCGCCATTGTTGCCGCTGGTAACAAAAGGACACCACACATTGCGCTTGCCAATACGTTTTTCAATTTCATTCATCTCTCCACGTTTTATACTCTAATCTACCGTAACCAATCTTAATCATGCCTGAATCAGAAAAATCCTGATCTACTTTGCTTGCCTAACAAAATTCGGACAGCTGAACACGCATATTCGTTCATGATCAAAGAGATAGTGCCTAGCCAAACGTTTTGAACTGTAAAAGAACAGGAATTTTTCCCGCAGCAAAACTGGGACCGTTTGTTTACTTGATGCAAGGAATGTGAGCGTTTAACGATAGATTGATCGGCGGTAAAAAGGCCAGCAGAGTTATTGCCACTCATGGCTGAAACACAAAAAAGCCCGGGTACCGGGCTTTTTTGTTGTTATACCTGACTGCCGTCCGGGTTAGCATTTTCGTCCTCATCCTTCTGAGGCGGCATCAAATCTGCCTTGCTTACACCCATCGCCAAAATGGCAGCGCTGGCCACATAAATGGACGAGTAGGTTCCAATCAACACCCCAATCAGCAGGGCAATGGCAAAGGCATTAATAATCTCGCCGCCAAAAAACAGCAGTGATAACACGACCAGCAAAGTGGTCATCGATGTCATTAAGGTCCTGCTCAG
>SKGV01000011.1 GCA_007117275.1 Methylophaga sp. | reverse complement strand
GTGGATCCTAAGAATTTTGATGAAAACAGCTTTGTGGATGTGCAATCAGACGTTTGCATCATTCCACCGAACTCGTTTGCGTTGGCACGAACGGTCGAAACCTTCAAGATCCCTCGGAATGTGCTTACCGTGTGTTTGGGCAAGTCCACCTATGCCCGCTGCGGTATTATCGTCAATGTCACGCCTTTGGAGCCGGAATGGGAAGGCCAGGTAACGCTGGAGTTTTCCAATACCACGCCCTTACCTGCAAAGATCTACGCCAATGAAGGGGTGGCGCAGATGCTGTTTTTTGAGTCAGACGAAGTCTGTGATACCTCGTATGCAGATAGAGGTGGCAAGTATCAGGGGCAACAGGGCGTCACATTGCCAAAATCCTGACAGTGAGCGAACCCGCTAATGGTCTGTAAAACTGGTCAAGACTGATTAACACTGCCGGCAATGGTCTTAGCCATAGATGGCACTATGCTGATGGCGATATCTTTTTTGACTACGCCAGACTAGCAAACACATGTCAACTTGGCTGACTTTAAGGCGCATCTAAACAGCTTAATTTGCATCTGGTCACTGGCTTTTTCAGTAATGGCAGAGGAGATAACACATGGTGTACAAGCTGGTATTTTTTGTGCCGGAAACCCATAAGGAAATCGTAAAACAGGCGGTATTTGCCAAGGGTGCAGGTCGCTATCAAAACTACGACTGCTGTAGCTGGGAGACGCAAGGCACTGGTCAGTTCAGAGCAATGGAAGGCAGCCAACCGTTTATCGGGCAGCAGGGTAAGATCGAGCGCGTCCATGAATATCGTGTAGAAACCATTTGCCAAGCTGAATGTTTACCGGCGGTTTTGCAGTCACTCATTGACGCTCATCCCTATGAAACGCCGGCCTATGAGGTTTGGCAGGTCAATACACTCGAAGACTTTTAGGAACATCATGAATATTGCTGAAGCACCCGCGCAACCGCAAGTGACACGTCTGAATGACTATCGGGTACCCGATTATCTGGTAGACACTGTTGATCTACAGTTCGAGCTGGATGCCACTGAAACACGCGTGACCAGCACACTCAGCATCCATCGCAACCCCGAGGGGCAGGGCGGCCCATGCATGCTTAATGGTGAGTATCTGACGCTGGTTTCTATTGCCCTGGATGGGAAATTGCTCAGCGGCAATGACTATCAACGAACAACGGAAACATTGCTATTACCGCAAGTGCCAGCATCATTCGAGCTGCAAATTATTACCGTGATCCACCCGGATCAAAATACTGCGCTTGAGGGTTTGTATCACTCCGGCGCAATACTCTGTACACAATGCGAAGCTGAGGGATTTCGGCGGATTACCTATTACCCGGACAGACCGGATGTGATGGCCGTATTTACTGTCACATTGATCGCTGATGCTAACAAATGGCCAATGTTATTAGCCAATGGTAACCGTCAGGCCTCAGGCGAAATGGCAGGGGGGCGGCACTGGGTGCGTTGGCATGATCCACATCCAAAGCCAAGTTACTTATTTGCGCTGGTGGCGGGTGATTTGTATTGTCAGCAGGACAAGTTCACCACCATGAGTGGTCGTGAGGTACTGCTTGAGATCTACGTCGATCCTGAAAATCACAACAAATGTGACCATGCGTTGAACTCGCTCAAGCAAGCGATGCACTGGGATGAAGAGGTGTATGGCCGTGAATATGATTTGGATGTGTTCATGATTGTTGCGGTCAATGACTTCAACATGGGCGCGATGGAAAACAAGGGCTTGAATATCTTCAACGCCGCATGCGTGCTGGCCAGCCCAGAAACGGCAACCGATGCTGATTTTTATACCATTCAAAGTATCGTTGGCCATGAGTATTTTCACAACTGGTCGGGAAATCGTGTCACCTGCCGTGATTGGTTTCAGTTGAGCCTGAAAGAAGGCTTTACCGTGCTGCGCGATCAGCAATTCAGTGCCGATATGAACTCTGCTGCCGTGCAGCGTATTGATGATGTTGATCAACTTCGCAGTATGCAGTTTGCTGAAGATGCTGGGCCTATGGCGCATCCAGTTCGCCCAGATAGTTACATCGAGATTAGTAATTTCTACACGGTTACCATTTACGAAAAAGGTGCCGAAGTGGTTGGCATGTTGAAAACCCTGACCGGCGCAGAGGGCTTTCGCAAAGGCACCGACCTGTATTTCAGTCGCCATGATAGCCAGGCAGTGACCACGGATGATTTTGTCAAAGCCATTGAAGATGCTAATCAGCTGGATTTGACACAATTTAAGCGTTGGTACACGCAAGCTGGCACCCCGGTTCTGACTGTCGAAGCCCATTACCATGCCGACACACAGACACTGGACCTGACCTTACGACAACATTGTCCGGCAACACCGTTGCAAACTGACAAGCAAGCCTTTGTGATTCCAGTCGCTGTGGGCTTGATGGCTCGCAATGGTGACAGTCTGCCTTTGCAGCTTGATATTGAAACAGCCGCAGTCGATGCAGAAACACGCGTGTTGACGCTGACCCAAGACTGCCAGACATTTCGATTTGTTCACCTGACGCAAGAGCCGATTGTGTCTGTGCTTAGAGGCTTTTCAGCACCGGTGATGCTAAAGTTTGAACGAGATGATGAAACGCTGGCATTTTTGATGGCCCATGACCGTGATAGCTTTAATCGTTGGGATGCCGGCCAGCAATTGCTGATTCAGATCATGCTCAGAATGGTTGAGCACTATCAGTCGGACTCGCTATTAACCGTTCCCGAAATCGTATTGGAGAGGCTGCAATATGTGCTTGATGACCAAAGCATCGATCCAGCCTTGGTTGCCCGAATGTTGACATTGCCCAGTGAAAATTATCTGGCAGCGCAAATGGCGATCGCCGATGTTGATGCCATCCATGCGGTGCGTAAGTTTGTCAAACAAACGATTGCGCGCCGTCTTAAATCGGGCTTCAACGCGCGTTATCAGGCGTTAAATCAGGCTCAAGTCTATGAATTTAATGCCAAGCAAATGGCTCAACGAAGTCTCAAGAATGTGTGTCTGGGGTATCTGATGGCAACAGGTGATCCGATGCAGACGCAGCGCTGCCTTAAGCAAATGAAGCAAGCGGATAATATGACCGACCTATTGGCAGGTTTGAGGTTAATCGTGGATCAGCCAGGCCCAGAGAGAGAACACGCGCTGCGGGCGTTTTATGAACAATGGCAGCAGGATCGCCAGGTCGTCGATAAATGGCTGACTGTTCAGGC
>SKGV01000022.1 GCA_007117275.1 Methylophaga sp. | reverse complement strand
ATCTGGACAAGGCCATGAATTGGCTGCATTCACACTAGACCAAATCAAAGCTGATGGTCGAGTACTGTCAGATAACAAAGTGTGCTGTTGCAGCGGTAATCAATGATTGTCGTCAAGCAGCCACAACTGTTTAGCCCAGAGGAATTAGCATGGGATTCAAATGCGGTATCGTAGGACTGCCTAATGTAGGCAAATCAACTTTATTCAATGCGCTGACACAGGCGGGAATTGAGGCGCAAAACTATCCTTTTTGTACCATTGAACCCAATGTCGGCATTGTGCCGGTGCCTGATCTACGACTGGATAAATTGGCTGAGCTTGTCAATCCACAGCGGGTGTTGCCTACCACTATGGAATTCGTCGATATTGCCGGCTTAGTGGCCGGTGCTTCCAAGGGTGAAGGCCTTGGTAACAAATTCCTCGCCAATATTCGTGAAACCGATGCCATTGCTCATGTGGTGCGTTGTTTTGAGGATGAAAACGTCGTGCATGTTGCTGGCAAAGTGTCACCATTGGATGATATCGAGGTCATTAACACCGAATTGGCACTGGCCGATCTTGAGTCTGTGGAAAAAGCCATTACCAAAACCACGCGTGATGCCAAAGGCGGAGACAAGACGGCCAAGGCACGGTTAGCGTTATTGGAACAGGTGAAAACGCATCTGGATCAAGGCCTGCCAGTCAGATCGATGGGGCTGGACAGTGATCAGATGACGCTAATGTCGGGTTTGCATTTATTGACTGTCAAACCGACGATGTACATCGCCAATGTGGCGGAAGATGGTTTTGACAATAATCCGGCACTGAATGCAGTGCTTGAATTTGCCGCCAAGGATAATGCCACGGTTGTCGCCATTTGTGCGGCCATTGAGTCTGAAATTGCCGATTTGGCTGATGAGGACAAAGCGGAATTCTTGCAAGAACTTGGGCTTGAAGAGCCAGGGCTGAACCGTGTGATTCGCAGTGGCTATCAGTTGTTGGGGCTGCATACCTACTTTACTGCGGGTGTTAAGGAGGTGCGTGCTTGGACAGTTCGTATCGGCGCAACTGCACCCGAAGGGGCCGGTGTTATCCACACAGATTTCCAGAAAGGGTTTATCCGCGCCGAAGTTATCAGCTACGATGATTTTGTTCAGTTCAATGGCGAACAGGGTGCCAAGGATGCCGGTAAATGGCGACTCGAAGGCAAGGAATACATCATCAAAGATGGCGATGTGATGCATTTTCGCTTTAACGTTTAGTGGCTATGTGCAACGCTTTAATGGTTAAACTGACAGCCTGATCGACGACAAGCATCGCCACCGTCATCTGGCTGTGGGCATCCGCCGCAAGCTCGGCTCACAAACAAACAGCGAATTGGTTGATATTTCGTGCCCGGCAACGTAAAATGCACCGCTTCGTGGCTATGTAGCTCAGTTGGTTAGAGCACATCACTCATAATGATGGGGTCGGTAGTTCGAATCTACCCATAGCCACCACCTCTCATCCCTATCGAAAACTCCTCGCCGAACTCCGCTGACGCAAGTTACATTGCCCTGATTAAATGGCAATCTAGGTTTGTGAACACCAATACCCTCATGCCAGAAAAAATGCTGCCGGCAAGGTCAGCCATCGGCAAAACTTCCACGGCACCGACCAACAGCCTTGTGGCGTCAGATTTTAACGCCTAGTCAGGCAATATCTGCTTGCTTGCCCAACCAAAGGAGCACAAGCGCTGGCGCGATGGATGTTTGGAAGCGAAACAAAGGGGTAAACATCGACAGGGGGGGGGGCACCTTTGTTGCTGAACATCAACACTTATTCGAGCTGCTCGTGTGTCTGATTGAAGTTCACACCAGCTTGAGTTGCAACGATAGATACAAAAAAGCCCCAATAAAGGGGCTTTTTTGGGTTATCTAGATGCTCAATATAAAAAAAGCCCCTATTTGGGGCTTTTTTATATCTGCGTGACTGTGTGATTACAGTGCGCGGATATCTTCGGCTTGTGGGCCTTTTTGACCTTGAGTGACTGTGAACTCAACGCGTTGGCCTTCAGTCAGTGACTTGAAGCCATCACCGGTGATTTGTCTGAAGTGAGCAAAGACATCTGGGCCATTTTCTTGTTCAATAAAGCCAAAACCTTTTGCATCGTTGAACCACTTAACTGTACCTGTTGTAGACATAATAAATCCTGTTTTCTAAAAATTGAGCCTCAATGAGGCGGGTATCGCTGGAAATGTACTTTTGTTTATAAAAATCAGGACGAGCTACAGTTGGTAATCAAGCGCAAAACATCAAAATGCTATAAATAAAAAATCTGATTTCAAGCTGGTGTCACGATATAGGACATATCAATCAAAGTCAATAAATAATTGATTTTTTTGTAAAAATGCATTGGCGTTGAAGGTGGAGTGAATGATATGGATTTGAGTGACTCAAATGAACTGATGGGCAGTATCGCCTGTCAATCAAACAATGCCCCGACATGCATGTTGCAAAACATAGGCGAGTAGACATGAATAACATAGCCAACAAACGCTTTAAGATGATGTTCTGGGTGATCTTGCTGATGGCCTTGTCCGGCGTAAAGCCCGTTCAGGCAGCGGATGAGGTTTGGGTCGCGACCATTGATGGGCCTATCAGCCCGGCCTCGGCGGATTATTTTGTACGAACGCTGGCGCGCGCAGAAAACGAACAGATTAATTTATTGGTACTCCAGCTGGATACTCCCGGCGGATTGGATGCCTCCATGCGTCAGATCATCAAGGCCATTCTCGCCTCAAAGGTCCCAGTCGCTACCTATGTGGCGCCTACGGGTTCACGCGCAGCCAGTGCAGGGACGTATATTCTTTATGCCAGTCATATCGCCGCAATGGCGCCCGCCACTAATGTGGGGTCTTCAACCCCTGTAACCATGCGACCCGCTGGCCTGCCGCAACAGCAAGATGATGAAGAGCAGTCCAGCCAGCAATCGTCCATGGAGAAAAAACTGATCAACGATGCGGCGGCCTACATCCGCGGCTTAGCCGAGTTGCGCGGACGAAATGCTGATTGGGCAGAAGAAACGGTGCGTGAAGCAGTTAGCCTTAGCGCTACAGATGCGCTTGAACAAGGCGTGACAGAGTTTATTGCCAGTAATCTCGATGATTTGCTGACGCAGCTGGATGGACATAGCGTGACGCTTGATTCGGGTGAGGTGATCTTGCAACTGGCGAGCGCACAAGTTACTGAAATTGAAACCGGCTGGCGTTATGATTT
>SKGV01000163.1 GCA_007117275.1 Methylophaga sp. | reverse complement strand
GGCCCTGGCGATGTGCTGATCTTTTTGTCAGGCGAACGCGATATCCGCGATGTATCCGAAGCCTTGCGCAAACATCATCCGCCCAAAACACAGATTTTGCCATTATTCGCCAGACAATCTGCAGCCGAACAAAACCGTGTGTTTCAAACCGGCGGGCAACGGCGAATTATTCTCGCCACCAACGTTGCCGAAACCTCCTTAACCGTTCCAGGTATCCGTTATGTGGTGGATCCGGGCCTTGCCAGAATCAGTCGTTACAGTGTGCGCAATAAGGTACAGCGATTGCCTATCGAAAAAATCTCGCAATCCAGTGTTAATCAACGTGCTGGGCGTTGTGGGCGTGTGGCTGCAGGGATATGTATTCGTCTGTATGACGAAGCTGATTATCTGGCTCGCCCCGCCTTCACAGATCCAGAAATCCTACGCACCAATCTGGCGTCAGTTATCTTGCAAATGGCGGCATTACGACTGGGAGAGCCAGCAAAGTTTCCCTTTATAAACCCGCCGCCCGACAAAATGATCAACGATGGCTACCGCTTGTTAGAAGAACTTGGTGCCGTCAACCGTCGCAGACAAATTACCCAGGTGGGTCGTCAACTGGCGCGCCTACCCGTGGACCCCAGAGTGGCCAGAATGCTCATTGCAGCGGCCGATGAAAATGCCTTAAGTGAAGTGTTAATCATCGCCAGCGCCCTGAGTATTCAAGATCCGCGTGAACGACCCATGGACAAACAACAGGCCGCCGATGAGGCGCACAGTCGATACAAGGATGAACGCTCGGACTTTTTGGCATTCATTAACTTATGGGAACACGTGCAAAAGCAGCGAAAACAGCTGAGTCAAAATAAATTTCGTCGCTATTGTCGAGAACAATTTTTATCATACTTGCGCTTACGTGAATGGCAGGATATTTACCAGCAACTGCATGTTCAGCTTAACGAGCTTGGCTTTAAGTTTAATCAGCAAGCAGCGGATTATCAAAGTATTCACCGTGCGCTACTTAGCGGCTTACTTAGCCATGTAGCGATGAAAACCGAGAAGTTTGAATACACCGCTGCCCGCAATCTTAAACTGCGCATATTTCCAGGTTCTGCACTGCACAAAAAAGGCCCAAAATGGCTAATGGCCGCAGAGCTGGTCGAAACCGGACAACTCTATGCACGCTTGGTCGCCAAGATTGAACCTGAGTGGATAGAACCGCTCGCCGGTGCACTGGTCAAGCGCCAGTACACCGACCCACATTGGGAGAAAAAACCTGCACAGGTGGTTGCCTTTGAACATGTCAGTCTTTTCGGGCTGCCGATTGTGGTGCGCAGAAAAGTGCATTACGGCCCCTTGGATCCAGCCACTGCCAATGAAATTTTTATTCGCGAAGCATTGGTCAATGGTGACTTTGACACACGCGCCAACTTTTTCCGGCATAACCGTCAGCTGATTGCCGAGATAGAACAGCTTGAGCAAAAATCCAGACGCCGAGATGTCCTGGTCGACGATGACGCCCTCTTTGACTTTTATCGCGCACGCATTCCAGACACGATTATCAACGGTGCTGGCTTTGAAAAATGGCGCAAGCAGGCCGAACAGACTCAGGCCGACATCCTGGTGCTCACCCGTGAGCACTTAATGCAGCATCAGGCTGAGCATGTCACCGCTGAAAGTTTTCCAGATCAGATGCTTGTCAACCGCGTACCTTTGCCGCTTGAATATCATTTTGAGCCTGGTAAAGCCCATGATGGCATTACCCAAACCATCCCCTTATCACTGCTTAACCAAATCAGTGACGAGCGCTATGAATGGCTGGTACCGGGACTATTGCGCGACAAAATCATTCATCTTCTGAAAGGTCTACCTAAATCATTACGTCGGCACTTTATTCCAGTGCCGCACTATGCCGATCAGTGCCTACAACACTTATCGCCAGAGTCTGGTGCCTTGCTGCCAGCACTGAGCGAGCAACTGCGTAAACTGACCGGTGTTGATATTCCGCTGACACAATGGAACACCGACGAACTGCCCTTGTATTTACAGATGAATTTCCGTCTGCTCGATGAACAAGGCAAGTTACTCGATGAAAGTCGAGATTTACATCAACTTAAACAACGCTGGGCGCAGCAAGCCGCTGCCAGTTTTCGCCAACTGCCTGACAGCGAATTCGAGCGTACAGGCCTGCAGTCATGGGACTTTGATGAATTGCCTCGGCAGATAACGCTACAACAGTCTGGTATGCAAATGACCGCCTATCCGGCCTTGATTGATCGCGGCGAATCAGTCGATTTGATGTTGTTAGATACCCAACAACAGGCGGAGCAACATACCCCACATGGCTTGCGCCGGTTATTTATGCTGGCGCAACACGATGCCATGAAATACCTGCACAAACATCTGCCGGGGATTCAGCAAATGTGTCTGCACTATGCCAATGTGCCAAGTTCGCCTTATTCGTCGAAAAGCAATGACACGGTTAAACCCTGTGATCAGCTAAAAAATGATTTGATTGCCGTTGCTTTTGACCGCTGCTTTTTGCTGGATCAACCACTGATTGAGCGGCGTCAGGACTTCGAACAACGCCTATCACAACGCAAGGGGCAATTGATCCAAACCGCCTCTGAACTGGCGCAGATTATTGCGGAAGTCCTTGCCGCCTACCATGCAATTGCCAAACGCCTGACTGGCACTATTCCATTGGCGGCGGTGCCTGCCATCAAGGACATTCGTGAACAATTACAGTATTTGGTGTATCAAGGCTTTGTCCATGATATGCCCGATTCAGCGCTAAAACGATTGCCTGTGTATTGTCAGGCGATAGGCCTAAGGCTCGATAAACTTTTGGTAGATCCAGCCAAAGATCGTCAACGAATGGCTGAAGTAGCGCCTCATTGGCATCGTTATCAGAAAAAAGCAACAGCCAATCCAAGCCCGGTACTGGCTGAATATCGCTGGATGCTGGAAGAATTTCGCATTTCAGTGTTTGCTCAAGAATTAAAAACTGCCGGACCGACCTCAGGCAAACGTCTCGACAAATTATGGGCAGACATATAAGCCCTGTTGACGTTTGTGCTAACAGCGTTCAGTTGCCCAGCATAGATGTGCGCGATCACGCATTCAGTTAAGGTTCATTTATCACTTGCTATTGTGGTTTGATACTCGCTGAAAGGCGGTGACATATACAAAATGCATCATCGCGCCAGTAGCTTGCAACTGTCATCTGTCAGGTAGAGAAATGGCAAGGTGCCTGTAGCTATGTTAAGTGC
>SKGV01000008.1 GCA_007117275.1 Methylophaga sp. | reverse complement strand
TTTGAAAACCGCCAGCGACGGTTGTTAGGTGCTTCCCTAAAAAGGCATCTGCTGAAACTTGCAATGGCGCTGCTACAGCTAACTCATCTGTGACATGCCTACCGGTGAATTCCCAAGAGTCAAGCTTGCGCGTAACACTGTCGCAGAAAGCTAAATACTGTCCCGTCAGTGACACCTTAACTGGTGCCTTAATATTCCCGAATCAGTTGATATTGATGGGCTGAATAGTGGTTGTCCGTATATAAATATAGCGATAGATGATTTCATCTTATCAAGAGTCACCGTTATAATGACTGGCCTACTTAACAGCGTTTTCAGAGAGCTTCGATGTACCAATACGATGAGTACGACCAAACGATGATTGATCAGCGGGTCGAGCAGTTCCGTGATCAAACACGTCGTTTTCTGGCCGGTGAACTGACAGAAGAACAGTTTCGTCCCTTACGGTTAATGAATGGTTTGTATATTCAGACCCACGCACCTATGTTACGCGTGGCCATTCCATATGGAATGATGAGTGCACCACAGGTCAGAATGATTGCTCATGTGGCCCGTAAATATGACAAAAGTTTTGTCCACTTCACCACGCGGCAGAATTTTCAGATGAACTGGCCCAAGCTTGAGGATGTGCCTGACATTTTAGCGGCCTTGGCCAGTGTCCAAATGCACGCTATCCAGAGCAGTGGTAACTGTATTCGCAATGTCACATCGGATCAGCTTGCAGGGGTGAATGCCAACGAAATAGAAGATCCACGTCCATGGGCCGAGATTGTCAGACAATGGTCTACGTTTCATCCTGAATTTGCCTATTTACCGCGCAAATTCAAAATTGCTGTCATTGGCAGTCCGGAAGACAGAGCGGCAACTAAGCTACACGATATTGGACTTCACCTGGTCAAAAACCATGATGGGCAGGTTGGTTTTGAGGTATTTGTTGGCGGTGGGTTGGGCAGAACACCAGTTATCGGGGTGCAGATTCGCCCGTTCTTGGAAAAACAGGATCTATTGTCATACCTCGAAGCGATTTTGCGTGTCTATAACCGTCTTGGTCGCCGCGACAATAAATACAAAGCACGCATAAAAATCACTGTGCGTGAGCATGGTATTAATCATATTCGTGAGTTGGTTGAGGCTGAATGGGTTCAAATACGCGACCAGTTGAAGCTAGATCAAAAAGAAATTGATCGAGTGAATCAGTATTTCACCGAGCCTGACTATGAGAAGGATGCTCAGCAAGATACCAGCTACCCAGAAATGCTCGAAAAGGACCAAGCCTTCGCGCGCTGGGCCATGCAAAATACCGCGGATCATAAGGTGGCCGGTTACCGTGCAGTGTATGTCTCGCTGAAAAAGCCAGGTGTACCTCCCGGCGATATCACTTCGGATCAGCTTGAAGTGCTGGCTGATTTGGCAGAGGAATTCAGCTTTGCTGAAATTCGCTCAACCCACACTCAAAACCTGATTTTCACTGATGTTAAACAGGCTGACTTATACGCTTTGTGGTTGAGATTGGAAGCGGAAGGCTTGGCAACGCCTAACATCAACACATTGACCGATATCATCTGCTGCCCTGGATTGGACTACTGCAGCTTGGCAAATGCAGGGTCAATCCCACTTTCATTAGAGATTTCAGAAAAATTTGATGATCTGGATTACCTCTATGACCTGGGTGATATCAAGATAAAATTCTCAGGCTGTATGAATGGGTGTGCGCATCAAAGTGTCGGCCATATCGGCATTTTAGGTGTCGATAAAAAAGGCCAGGAGTGGTACCAGTTTACGCTGGGTGGTAGCTCAGAAGCCGATGCCTCACTGGGTGAGCGACTTGGACGGGCGGTGCCCAAACAAGACGTAGTGAAAACAGTTACAGAAATACTCGATGCCTATGTGGATCTGCGTCATCAAGACGAAGCGTTCCTGGCAACAGTAAGACGCGTTGGGATAGAGCCATTCAAGGAGCGTGTATATGCGGATAATTAAAGATAGAGAAATCGTTGAAAACAACTGGATTCACTTATCGGATGACGATGCGCTGGTAGATGGCAATATCACAGTCACACTGGTGCGTTGGCAGGAGCAACACGAGGTATTGTCAAAACATGATTTCGGATTGGGTATTCGCTTATCAGGTGACGATCCACTCGAAGAGTTGGTGCCGGATCTGCATCATTTTCAGTTAGTGGTTTTGCTGTTTCCAGTATTTACAGATGGTCGTTGCTACTCCTATGCACGTTTGCTTAGAGATCGCTATCACTTCAAAGGTGAAATCCGCGCCCAGGGCGATGTGTTGCGCGATCAACTGTTCAACATGTCGCAATGTGGCATCAACAGCTTTGAATTAGCCAAGCCAGACAGCGCTGACCAGGCTTTGTCGGCGTTTGATGATTTCAGCGAAAGTTATCAGGCGACGGTGTTGCGACCGGAACCACTTTATCGTCGCCGTTGAGTTAGACGACAGTGGCTGTTTTCGCCATTGGCGATGTTCAGGGTTGTTATGATGTACTGGTCCGATTACTGGAACGCATCCACTTTAACCCTGAAAGTGATCAACTATGGTTGGCGGGAGACTTAGTCAACCGCGGACCTAATTCGGCAGATGTGCTGCGCTTTTGCATGCGTTACCCTGATTCAGTCAAGGTGGTGCTGGGTAACCATGATCTGCACCTGCTTGCCAATGCTGCCGGCGTCAGCGAAAAGAAGCATCACCTAGATACATTGAACTCGGTGTTAACCGCAGAGGATAGTGAGGCGATGCTGAACTGGCTTCGCTATCAATCATTATTTCATCACGATACAGATTTACAATTCAGCATGGTTCATGCGGGGTTGCCAGCGGAATGGTCTATTGAAGATGCACTGGATCGTGCGGCTGAGGTTGAAGCGGTAATGCGTGGCGAGCAGTGGCAAGTGTTCTTCCAGCACATGTATGGCAACAAGCCTAAACGCTGGTCAGAGGATCTTACTGGCTGGGATCGCTTAAGATACATCACCAATTGTTTCACTCGCTTACGCTATTGTCATGAAGATGGTCGACTGGCGCTACGCTTCAAAGGGTCGCCTGCCGATCGGCCAGCTAAACAAAAGCCGTGGTTTTCCATGCCAAACCGGCGCAGCGAACATGAGCGAATTGTCTTTGGTCATTGGTCGATGTTGGGGGCAGGGCAGTATGGCAATGTCTTTTCATTGGATAGCGGCGCTGTCTGGGGTGAGCAATTGACAGCGGTCAGAATTGATCAGCAACCTTACCAGTGGTTCAG
>SKGV01000100.1 GCA_007117275.1 Methylophaga sp. | reverse complement strand
GTTCTGTTGGCTAAACACTCAGGTGTCAAAATCGGTGCCCACCCCAGCTATCCGGATCTGGTTGGTTTTGGTCGGCGCAGTATGCAGATGTCGGCTGAGGAAATCATCTCGCTGATTCATTATCAAGTCGGCGCCTTAGCCGGCATTTGCAAGGCACATCAACTGCAGGTCAGCTATGTGAAACCACATGGCGCACTCTACAACGATATGATGCGCGACGAAGCTATCCTCAAAAGCGTTATGCAAGCGGTGGCCCGCTATGATTCAGAATTACCCTTGATGCTTTTGGCGAAAGCCGATAATCGCGCTGAACAGCAAATGGCCGATGTCATCGGTATCACACTCATATTAGAAGCGTTTGCCGACCGTGCCTATGACGATAATGGACTGTTACTGTCACGCGCTACAGCCGGGGCAGTATTTACAGAACCGCAACGTATCCTGGATCAGGCCATGCTGTTGGCAAGCGAAGGTCAAGTCATCAGTCACACTGGCAAAAGACTGAGCATTCAGGCGGATACCTTGTGTGTACACGGCGACAATCCTGAATCGCTCAAGGTGCTGCAACAACTTCGCCATCAACTCAATACCATATACAACGTGCAATGAAGGCGACCTGGCAGATTGATCCCGCAGGATTAGATGCTGTTTTGATTCGTTTTGGCGAGCAGATTCAGCTGGATTTAATGCCAATCATTACTGCTGCCAGCCAATGTTTGCAACGTGCCCTTGGGCAAGATCTTCGCGGCATGGTGCCGAGCTATACCACCTTGATGTTGTTTTATGATCTGCGAAAGCATGACTTTACCAGCATTCAAACTCTGATAGACCGGGAGCTTGATAAGCTTGTTATCGACAACTCAGTCACTGGCCGCCTGATTGAAATCCCAGTCTGTTATGACCCGCTAGTCGGGTCAGACCTACAGCGGGTCGCGGACTATCATCAGATCAGCATTGATGAAGTCATTCATCGGCATACCGCCACACGCTATCATGTATTTGCCATCGGCTTTGCGCCCGGCTTTGCCTACATGGGACAGATCAGCGAGCAATTGGCAACTCCACGCCTTGATCGACCCCGACCCTGCGTCAGTGCTGGCTCTGTGGCCATTGCCGATCAGCAAACCGCGGTCTATCCGGCAGACACACCGGGCGGTTGGAATATTTTGGGACGCACCCCCATGCTAATGTTTGACCGAGCCCATGCTGACTTATGTCCATTAAAAACAGGGGATCGGGTGCAGTTCAAGGCGATAAGTCATCAGCAGTTTTTGCAGGCTGGTGGCGTTTTGTCATGATGCCAACGGGCTTCAAAGTGCTCAAACCCGGCATGCTGACGCTAGTTCAAGATTTGGGCCGATTTAATTATCGACACATTGGTTTAAGCACTGGAGGCGCGGCCGACGAACAAGCCTATCTGTGGGCAAATCGATTATTGCATAATGCCGCCAACTGTCCCGCGCTGGAGATTTGTTATGGCGGCCTGCAACTTCAGGCCTTAACAGACAGCCAGATCGCCATCACCGGCGCTGATATGCCTGTTACGCGAAATAATGACCCATTGGCAAACTGGCAAAGTCACTCAGTCAAATCAGGCGATATAGTTCGGTTTGGCTATGCGACATCTGGCATTCGAAGCTATCTGGCGGTCAAAGGTGGCTTTGACATAACGCCCACTTATGGCTCGGCGGCCACCGTCATACGTGAAAAAATTGGTGGTCTTGATGGCACTGGCAGTCCACTCAAAGCTGGTGACCTTCTCCCCTATCGGCCATCCAAACAAGATATCAGAACCCGCGTGCCATCAATGTTTGTTCCAGACTATCAACAACCACTGATAGTCAGCGTTATCGTCAATCAACACCGCAATGATTTCAGCCCATCGGAACAGCAAAAACTGTTTCACAACACCTACCAAATCTCAGTCCAAAGCAACAGCATGGGCCTGCGATTACAAGGTGAAGCTATCATGCCCAAAGTCAAAGGCATTATTTCCGAAGGCGCTGCGTTTGGCAGTATTCAAGTCCCCCCAGATGGTCAACCCATTATCCTGCTCAAAGACCGGCAAACCATTGGCGGCTACCCCGTACTTGGCAGCGTTTTTCCAATGGATGCGTTTTTGCTCAGCCAGCAGCAAGCGATCACCGAACTCAGATTCACCCCAATGACACTCGCAGACGCACAGCAACAAATGCGCCGTTTTTACCGATTTTTTGGAATTTGACTAGGTTCAAATCTAGTTGAATCGCCGCTTGCTTCTCGCTCGACTTGATTTTTCAGCTATTTAACACCCGCATCCTGCGGCTTAATAACAGCATGGCTGTTTATAAAGACTTTTTATAGCGCTTTATTTCGCAGACACACGCTGTCCCCTTTTTTGTTCGGGCATTGAAATTCTTCTTGTTCACAACGCGCTTTCCAGCATTCCAAGTCGAACATAAAAGGCGAATAGTCAAAGTGTTTTATCAGGCCGTCGATATTGATTTTGCCGTTATCGACCCAGCCTGGCACCACAATTATTTTAACGCCTTTTTCTTTAAGCCTCGACTCTGCTTCCTTGAACAGAGCCTCGCCAATGCCGTGACCTTGGCGCTGTGGCGACACTCCGATGGTTTTGATGACACCTAAAAACCCCGCCTGCTCTACATGGGTGATATCGACGGAAATCCTTTCTTACTCACCAAATCGATTTCGCAGGTGATTTTTGTCACAGCCTTGCCAGCACATAGTCAACAACCTTATCGCTTTGTCTGGCATCAAATGCCGCCCCATCTTGGCTGTTGATATAATTAGGTACGACTTTGATAGCTAACGTGATGCTTCAACCGCACGGATACCGTGTCGGCTGAAAGCATTTGTTGTGACGTCACACAACGCTCCGAAAATATTCATAAACCCGCGAATGGAAACGGATCAGATACCTCAAATCTGTTAAGGGCATTGCCCGCATATATCTCGTTGTTTTCGAGAAGGAGTCGCCTGACTGGGTTATTTTCACCAAAATCGACACTCTTCAATTCTACCCAGAACGTGTTGGGAGTGAGTACTGTCTCGAAATAATAAACAAGGTTCTTCTGGTCAGACACAGATCTCCAACGGGTCGAGGAGATGTTCGGCTCTTCCTCGGATGAAATGCCGAAGGGGACGGACGCATTTCGGATGACACTGAAGGTGCTAGCAACGGCTATTTTTGGATCGCTTGTTCTGGGAATGGCATCTATATAGAACGAGGCTCTCACAAAACGATCCGCGGCACGATTGGTTCC
>SKGV01000029.1 GCA_007117275.1 Methylophaga sp. | reverse complement strand
GTGATAACGCCCGATTGCCCCCCCAGCGACAAAGCGATGCAATATCGCTTTTTCACCCTCGCGCTGGGTGCACTCAAAATAGTCGCCTTCATTGTCTTTGAAAAAGTTTTTCAGATAGCTCCGGGCTTCAGCAATGCCATCACCACTCATTTCTATTATCCAGTTATGTTGATATTGTCGATGATAGGCCTCCATCCGCTTTGGCAAATGGTTGGGCCAGAGGTGGCTGATGGCTTGCAGTAAGCGATCAGCCATTTTTGTGGGTAAAAACACAAGTTTATCAGCGATATAATCGACTTTGCGTTTTAAGTTGAATAGTTTGGGTATGTATTTGGAGCCAAATGTATCAATCACCAAGAAGGTATCTTTGCCATATTTTTTACTGACGGCATAACAGTCCCGATGTAAGTATTCACCAGAGACAGGCAAGGTTTTGAAGCTCGATAGAATATCGCGGCGTATGGTTTCAAACACCTGATCATCATTGGAGCCAATGTAAAAAACCTGTTTTTGTTCAGTTGGGTAAGTGTCCACCCGCACCGCAAATACGGCTAACTTTCCCGCACAGCCTGACGCATCATGTAAACGTCGACCATCGTTATTGAAGCGTGCAGGTGTATCTGCATCAATCTCTCTTACACGCTGATGATACTCATTGTCTGATGCATGCTTATCGGAATAGTGAATATCACTGGCCGAATAACGCTGCCGTTCTAGGTTATTGAGGATTTCTTCTGGCTCAGATCCAAGATCAATACCCAGGTTGTTGACCAGGACTAACTCGCCATTGTTGTTAACTTGGGCATACAGCGCCAGTTCGGTGTAAGCAGGACCTCGCTGTACTAAAGCACCGCCTGAGTTGTTGCAAATACCGCCGACAATGGACGCACCAATGCATGAAGAGCCGATGACAGAATGAGGTTCACGGCCATAGGGGGCGAGGGTTTCCTCAAGTCCAAATAACGTGCTGCCGGGGAACGCAATTATCTGCTTGGCATCGTCAATTAACTGGATCTGATCAATACGCATTGTACTTACAATGACGATCGGCCGATCATAGTCATTCCCATCAGGTGTGGAACCACCGGTTAATCCAGTGTTTGCCGCTTGCATGATGATAATGACATCTGCTTTTAAGCAAGCGTGCAAGACTTGCCATACCTCGACCAGATTACCGGGTCTAACCACGGCAATCGACTTGCCAGCGCCAAAGCGATAGCCTTTGCTATAGGGTTGCGTTTTAGCTACATCGGTGAGCAGAAAGCGGGCTCCGACGATGCTTTTTAAACGGTCAATTAACGCTGGTTTGGCAAGCTGTTCAGTCATGGCGGGTCGGCATCTGTTCAACGTGAATAAGTTGCAATACTATCATGCGTATATTTTGAAAGTGTGTCGGTGCATGCGCGATCAGCTTGCAAGGGCAGGGCGCTAAACCTGCCTTGCAAAGCCTAGTGATTGCTCAGGTGGACGAAGCACGCCCAGATAACATCATTACTTTGAATGACTACCATCGCAAAATGGTTGGTTGGCTGTGTCTTTGCAGCCACACAGATACGCTGTGCCAGACGTTTCAGCAACGAATTTTACCGGAGAGATTCCAGAGCCTGCGTGAGAGCCATCACAGAATGGCTGTGTTGTGGATTTTCCACATGCACACCAATAATAGGTGGCACCTTCTTCAAGCTCCAGAGCAATGGGCTTACGCTGATCCGAATCGACTAAACTCATCTGTGGTCTCCATTAGGTCATTGTCGTTAAAGAAATGATATTAAGTATACGTCAATATCAAGAGTTAATCGTAGACGCGCGCTGAGACTCAAAAAATTATGAAAAGTTTTTAAGCCTTGATGGAGTGTGCCAGAAGCTTGTGTTCATGACGAGCAACTGTAGTGTGAAACGCCGCCGACATTGAAATATTCGGGCGGTTTCTTTTGGTAATACCTGGCTTCAACCGCTGCTGTTTGTTCGTCGTATGGCATGTTGAGAATATGCTGAATTTCATGGACCAGCGAATAGTCGCATTGTGTGGCTCTTTGATAGGCCGGCACTACACACCACTCACGCCAGGTGTATTTTGGATTGACCTGCTTCATTTGTGCCGATATCTGCTCAACTGAACAGCCCTCTGAGTCACAGCGTTTATCAATGTGTGAACGCCAATTTTCCAGCCATTGTGCCCACTGGTCAGCGTTGTCAGTGTGCTGTACATCTGTTGCGGATCTTGCACTGTTGTCTTGCCGGTAAAAACTTTTCTCAAGGGCGCTGATGTCTTTTGGAATGGTCGATAGCTCTCGGAAGAACAGAGTGAAATCTGTGGGCGTGTGCAGCAATAAACGCATCAAGCCATGAAAAATATCAGCGGAGTAGGCTGCAAGCCCCAGCTTGCTGGCCCACATGTGTTCAAGTGCCTGCTTCATGACATCGGCAAATGACTCGGCGATGTCATTCAATTTTGCTATAAAGGCTGGCTGATCGGCGAGCAAGGGATGCAGGGTGGTACAGAAGGTTTTAAAGTTTCGCTCTGCAGCAATGGGTTGAGCAAGAAAGGAGAAGTGGCGCCCGCCTCCGGTCCAAGGCTGGTAGTAGGGATCAAACAGTTCCATGAAGCCAAATGGCCCATAATCGAGCGTGAATCCACCCACGGCACAGTTGTCGCTATTAAAATTTCCCTGACAGTAACCCACGCGAATCCATTGCGCTACAAGATGGCTTAGACGATCTCGAAATTGTTCGGCAAGTGCCAGCAACTGCTGCTCAAACGGCATGGTTTGATCAATGCTGGAGGCATATTCTCGCTCAATGACATGGCCTAGGATCATTTTGAGTTCCGCCAGAGCTTCAGGATGAGACTGCTCTCGTGCACGTCGACTAAACAGTTCAAGTTGTCCGATTCTGAGGAATGATGATGCTGCACGCGTGGTTATTGCCACCGGCTCTGAGACTATTCTATCTGGGTCATTAGCCACAGAATGATCAGCGTACCAAGGGCGATTGACGGAGTCTGACTTGGAGACAAACAGGCAAAGCGAGCGCGATGTCGGGATGCCAAGCGCATGCATATGCTCTTGTGCTAGAAACTCGCGAATACTGGATCTCAGGACTGCTCTGCCATCCGCGCCACGACAATAGGGCGTGCGACCTGCGCCTTTAAGTTGCAGCTCCCATCTATTGCCTGCTATCAGCCCTTCAAAAACTGAAATTGCGCGACCATCACCATAGCCATTCCCCGTTTGGAAAGGACATTGCTGAGTGTATTCAGTACCAAAGATCGACAG